>JAUNTV010000025.1 GCA_030538515.1 Paracoccus sp. (in: a-proteobacteria) | reverse complement strand
TTACATCCCGGAGGGATTTCGGCAAGATCGTGCTTAATCGGTCACAGCCAGTTTCTGATGACCGCAATCAGCGGCAGATCCGCTGGCGGCATCGGGTAATCACCCAGATCCGCGGCGCTGACCCAGGCCAGGCGCTGCCCTTCCAGCGGGCGGGCGATACCGCGCCAGCGCCGGCAGATGAACAGCGGCATGAGCAGGTGAAAATCATCATAGCCATGGCTGGCGAAGGTCAGGGGCGCAAGGCAGGAGCTATGGGTATCGACGCCCAGTTCCTCGTGCAATTCGCGGATCAGCGCGGCTTCGGGCGTTTCGCCCGGCTCGACCTTGCCACCCGGAAATTCCCACAGGCCCGCCATGGATTTCCCCTCGGGGCGCTGTGCCAGAAGGATACGGCCATCGGCATCGATCAGGGCCACGGCCGAGACCAGAACGGTTTTCATCACATGACCTTTCAAAACAGCGGGGGCGCGTGGCCCCCCGCGTCACTCATGACCGGTAATCGGCGTTGATATCGATGTAGCGATGCGTCAGGTCGCAGGTCCAGACGGTGCGCGCTGCCGTGCCAAGCCCCAGATCGACGCCGATCACCAGCCGGTCGCGCTTCATATAGGCGCTTGCCCTGGCCTCGTCATAGCCGGGCGCGCGCCAGCCGTTTTCGGCGACGGTCAGATCACCGAAACGGATGGTCAGCCGGTCGCGGTCGGCCTTGGCACCGGATTTGCCGACGGCCATGACGATACGGCCCCAGTTCGCGTCCTCGCCGGCGATGGCGGTCTTGACAAGGGGCGAATTTGCGATGGCCATGGCGACCTTATGGGCGTCAGCGGCATCGATGGCCCCGGTCACGCGGATTTCGACGAATTTCGTCGCCCCCTCGCCATCCATCACCACCTGCTGCGCCAGATCCAGCATGACGCCGCCAAGCGCATCGGCGAAGGCGCGCGCTTCCTTCGAGCGCATATCGTCAAGCGGCGTGGCCTTTGCCTGCCCGGTGGCGGCCATGATCAGCGCATCCGAGGTCGATGTGTCACTGTCGACGGTGATCGCGTTGAACGTGTCATCGACCCGGCCCGACAGCAGCTTTTGCAGATTGGCGGCCGAAATCTTCGCATCCGTGAAGATATAGACCAGCATCGTCGCCATATCCGGTGCCACCATGCCCGAGCCCTTGGCGATCCCGGCGATATGGATCGGGCCGGCTGGCGTCTGGACGACCGCGCCCGCGCCTTTCGGGAAGGTGTCGGTGGTCATGATCGCGCGGGCGGCGGCAGGCGCGCCGGCCTTGTCCAGATGCCTTGCGGTCTCGTCCAGAACGGCGCTGATACGTTCCCAGGGCAGCGGCTCACCGATCACCCCGGTGGATGAGGTGAAGACCCGCCCTGCCGGAACGCCAAGCGTCCTTGCCGTGGCCTCGGCCAGCCTGTCGACGGCGATCTGGCCCGCAGCCCCGGTGAAGGCATTGGCATTGCCGGAATTGACCAGAATGGCCGCGCCCGCGCTTGCGTCCTGCGCGGCGGCAAGCTTGGCCTGACAATCCAGCACGCAAGCCGCCCGCGTGGATGAGCGGGTGAAGACGCCGGCCATGGCGCTGCCCGGTGCCAGTTCGACCAGCATCACATCGGTGCGGCCCTGATATTTCACCCCCGCCGAGGCGCTGGCAAAGCGCACGCCCGCCACCACCGGCAGATCGGGGAAGGCCGCAGGTGCCAGGGGCGAGACAAGGGGCGTGGCACGGGCGGCAGATTTCACCGCCTTCAGCGTCTTGCCCTTCTTGTCCTTGCCGTCTTTCTTCTTCGCTTTCCCGTCCTTGGCCATCAGCGCTGAATCCCCAGAAGATCACTGTCCAGAATGGCCGGATCGATCCCTTCGACGCGCTGAACCTGCGCCTCATCGGTGATGCGGTCGATTTCAGAGGCGACCTTTTCGCGGCGGATCTGCTGGATCAGCGCATCGCGGATCTGATCGAGTTCGGGCGGGGTCATGTCGCGCTTTTCGTTCAGCCTGATGACATGCCAGCCGAAGGGCGACTGAACGGGCCGGGTTGAGGTGCTGCCCGGCTCCATCGCCTCGACGGCGGTGGCGAAGGGCGCGACCATGCGATCGGCGGTGAACCAGCCCAGATCGCCGCCATTCTGCGCCGAACCGGGGTCGAGCGAACGTTCCTCGGCCAGTTTGGCGAAGTCCTCTCCCTTGCCGATTTCCTCGATCACGGCAAGCGCGGCCTCTTCGGTTTCCAGCAGGATATGGCTGGCCTCATATTCCTGAATCGGGGCCTCGGCAGGGAAGGCGCGGGCGTAAGCGGCCTGGATTTCCTCATCCGTGGGCTGGAAATCGGCGATGCGTTCCATCACCGCGCGGACCAGATAGTCGCGGCGCTGATTGGCCAGAAAGGCGCGGTCGAGCGCGCTGAGTTCCTGCTCGCGCGCCTCGGCAAGTGCGGCCTGGCGGATCATCTCGTCAAGCAGCAGATCCCAGATGTCGGCGGCGGGCATTTCGGCCATGTCGGGCGGCATGGACAGTTTCATCGCAGCCATCTGGCCAAGCGTGATCTCGGCCCCGTTGACGGTGGCCACGACGGTATCGGCATCCTCGGCGCGGGCAGGTGCGGCCAGCATCACGGCAATCAGGGCGGCGGCAGAGGCGGTGCGTCTGAACATTTCATTTCCTTGAAAATATGCCCCCTGCCGATGCGGCAAAAAGGGTGCAAGCGTTGACACTGCATGGACGCGGGCCTACATCCGGCGCAACCGAAAAGGCGCGCCCGCGTCGTTTTTTCCCTGTCGTGATACGGCAGGAAGCACGGTCCGGGCAAGGGGCCCCGCGCCCCAGCCTGTCCCGAAACAAAACCGCCGGAGTAACGATGCTGGGTCTAGGCAAATTGGCGAAGAAGGTCTTTGGCACACCCAATGACCGCAAGGTAAAGTCGGTCCGCCCGCTGGTGGCGAAGATCAATGCGCTTGAGGACGAGGCCCGCGCCCGCTCTGACGAAGAATTGATTGCCAAGACCCGCGAGATGCAGGCCCGCGCGCAGGGCGGTGAAAGCCTTGACGCGCTTTTGCCCGAAGCTTTCGCCAATTGCCGCGAGGCCGCGCGCCGCGCGCTTGGGCTGCGCGCCTTCGACACCCAGTTGATGGGCGGGATCTTCCTGCACGAAGGCAATATCGCCGAGATGAAAACCGGCGAGGGCAAGACGCTGGTGGCCACGCTTCCCGCCTATCTGAACGCGCTTGCGGGCAAGGGCGTGCATGTGGTCACGGTGAACGACTACCTTGCCAAGCGCGACGCCGAATGGATGAGCAAGGTCTTCGCGCAGCTCGGGATGAGCACGGGCGTGGTCTATCCCTTCCAGCCCGATGACGAAAAGCGCGCCGCCTATCAGGCCGATGTGACCTATGCGACGAATAACGAGCTTGGCTTCGACTATCTGCGCGACAACATGAAGGCCTCGGTCGATCAGATGGTGCAGCGCGAACATTTCTTCGCCATCGTCGACGAGGTGGACTCGATCCTCATCGACGAGGCGCGCACGCCGCTGATCATCTCTGGCCCGTCGCAGGACCGGTCGGAACTTTACGTCACGCTGAACCAGTTCATGCCGCATCTGACGGAAGACGATTACAAGCTGGACGAAAAGACCCGCAACGCCACCTATACCGAAGAAGGCAACGACAAGCTGGAACGCCTGCTGTCGGAAGCCGGCGTGCTGCCGGCGGGCCAGACGCTTTACGATCCCGAATCCACCACCATCGTGCATCACGCCAATCAGGCGTTGCGCGCGCATAAGCTGTTCCTGCGCGACCAGAATTACATCGTGAAGGATGACGAAATCGTCCTGATCGACGAATTCACGGGCCGGATGATGAAGGGCCGCCGCCTGTCGGAAGGGCTGCATCAGGCCATCGAGGCCAAGGAAGGCGTGAAGATCCAGCCCGAAAACGTGACGCTGGCATCCGTGACCTTCCAGAACTATTTCCGCCTTTATGCCAAGCTTGCCGGCATGACCGGCACCGCCGCCACCGAGGCCGAGGAATTCGCCGAGATCTACAAGCTTGGCGTGGTCGAGGTGCCGACCAACCGCCCCGTGCAGCGCATCGATGAGCATGATCGCGTCTACCGCACCGGGACCGAAAAATACGCCGCCGTGATCGAGGCCATTCACGAAGCCCATGCCAAGGGCCAGCCGATCCTGGTCGGCACCACCTCGATCGAGAAATCCGAGATGCTCTCGGCCATGCTGTCGCAGGTGGGGGTCAAGCATAACGTCCTTAACGCCCGCCAGCACGAGGCCGAGGCCCAGATCGTCGCCGATGCGGGTAAACCCGGCGCCGTGACCATCGCCACCAACATGGCGGGTCGGGGCACCGACATTCAGCTTGGCGGCAATGTCGAAATGGCCGTGATGGCCGCCCTTGCCGGTGCCGGGCACGAAGACCCCGCCGCGCTGCGCGCCCGGATCGAAGCCAGCCACGCCGAGGACAAGCAGAAGGTGCTGGATGCGGGCGGGCTGTTCGTTCTGGCCACGGAACGCCACGAAAGCCGCCGCATCGACAACCAGTTGCGCGGGCGTTCCGGCCGTCAGGGCGATCCGGGCCGCTCGCTGTTCTTCCTGTCGCTTGAAGATGACCTGATGCGCATCTTCGGCTCGGAACGGCTGGATGCGGTGCTTTCGCGGCTTGGCATGAAGGAAGGCGAGGCCATCGTGCACCCCTGGGTGAACAAATCGCTGGAACGCGCGCAGGCCAAGGTTGAAGGCCGCAACTTCGACACCCGCAAGCAATTGCTGAAATTCGACGATGTGATGAACGATCAGCGCAAGGCCATCTTCAGCCAGCGCCGCGAGATCATGGACAGCGAGGAAGTCGGCGATGTCGCAGCAGACATGCGCCATCAGGTGATCGAGGATCTGGTGGATCAATACATGCCGCCGCGTTCCTATGCCGAGCAATGGGACGTCACGGGGCTGCAAAAAGCCGCCATCGAGACGCTGAACATGAACCTGCCCATCGCCGATTGGGCCGGTGAGGACGGCGTGGACCAGACCGCCATGGCCGAACGTGTGACGGAAGCGACCGACACCTATATGGCCCAGAAAGAGGCCGATTTCGGCACCGATACCATGCGCCAGATCGAGAAGCAGGTTCTGCTTCAGTCCATCGACAAGAAATGGCGCGATCACCTGCTGACGCTGGAGCATCTGCGTTCGGTCGTGGGCTTCCGGGGCTATGCGCAGCGTGATCCCCTGTCGGAATACAAGACCGAGGGCTTCCAGCTTTTCGAAACCATGCTGGACGGGCTGCGGTCCGACGTGACCCAGCAGCTTGCCCGCATCCGCCCCCTGACCGAGGAAGAGCGCGAGCAGATGATGCGCCAGTATCAGGAACAGCAGGCCCAGCAACAACAACAGATGCGCGTGAGCCATGAAGAGGCCGAGGGCGGCGCGCCTTCCGCCCGCGCGCCGGGCTTCAATGAAGACGACCCGGCGACATGGGGCAAGCCCTCGCGCAATGATCCGTGCCCCTGCGGTTCGGGCAGGAAGTTCAAGCACTGCCACGGCGCGCTTGGCTGAAAGCCGGGATCGCCGCAGGATTGACGCGCCGCCGCGGGCCTTTCGCGGCGGCGTTTTGCTGTCTTGGGTGGCTGGCTAAAGCGTTTTGCGCATCACGATGGCATCGACACCGCTGGCATAGTAATTCCGCCGCTGCCCGGTCCTTTCCCAGCCCGCCCCGGCATAAAGCGCCTGCGCCGGGGCGTTGTCGCTGGCGACCTCCAGGAAGGCGGTGGCGGCACCGCGTGCCTGCATGGCCCGGGTGAATTCGGCCAGAAGGGCGCGGGCATGGCCCCTGCGGCGGGCTTCGGGCGCGGTGGCAAGGGTCAGCAGCTCTGCCTCATCCAGCACGGCGCGCCCGATCAGGAAGGCACCGGGCCGGGTCAGCAGCAGGCAGGCCGGATCGGCCAGAAAGCCCGCGAATTCATCCGCCGACCATGGCCGTGGCAGGGTGAAGCTGGCGGCATGGATGTGGTGAAGCGCCTCGGGCGTCATCACGGCAGGATGACCGGGCCACGATCCCGCGCGGGGGCGGCATCGGCGGGGCGCAGATAAAGCGGGGCAGGGCGCGGCTGCGGGCTGGCGCTGCGGGAAAGGGCGATGCGCGCAATGCCTTCGGCGATGCTCATGACGGGGCTGGCCACGGGCGGGCCGGGGGGCAGGGCGGTGATATCGCCCTGTCGGGGGCCGTCATCGCCCGGAAAATCCTGCCAGATCGCCGTATCGCGCCGCCCCGGAACCAGGATGCGGCAGGGCCGCGCCACGCCAAGGGCAAGCGCTTCGGGCCCGGTGACGCCGATGGCGGGAATGCCAAGCGACAGCGCCAGCCCGCGCGCCGCCGCCACCGAGATGCGGATACCGGTGAAATTCCCCGGCCCGACACCAACGCCGATCACGTCCAGATCGCGCCAGCCATGGCCCGCGCCGGCCAGCATCTGCGCGATCAGGGGCATCAGCCGTTCGGCCTGACCTTTGGTCATATCCTCGTGGCAGGCAGCGATCAGGCGATCACCCGACAGCAAAGCGGCCGCGCAATGCGCGGCCGATGTGTCGAAGCCAAGGACCAGAGGGTCAGGCAATGGGGCGCACCTCGGTCACTTCGGGGATGTAGTGGCGCAGCAGGTTCTCGATCCCCATTTTCAGGGTCATCGTCGAAGAAGGGCAGCCCGCGCAGGCCCCTTGCATATGCAGATAGACCACGCCCCTGTCGAAGCCGTGGAAGGTGATGTCGCCGCCGTCCTGCGCCACGGCGGGGCGCACGCGGGTGTCCAGCAATTCCTTGATCTGTTCGACGATGGCCCCGTCCTCGCCGTGGTGTTCGGCATGGGCGGTCTGCGCCGCGCCCTCCATCACCGGGGCACCGGACTGGTAATGTTCCATGATCGCGCCCAGAAGCGCGGGCTTGAGATGATCCCAATGCACGCCCTCATCCTTGGTGACGGTCACGAAATCCGAGCCGAGGAAAACCCCCGTCACCCCGTCGACCCCGAAGATGCGCGATGCCAGAGGCGAAGCCCCGGCGTCACCGGCAGCGGTGAAATCGGCGGTGCCCTGATCCAGCACGGTGCGACCGGGCAGGAATTTCAGCGTGGCGGGGTTCGGGGTGGTTTCGGTCTGGATGAACATGGGTGCTCCTTTAAGGCTCATATGGGCCGGGCACTGCCCCGGGTCAAGCAGCCCGGCAGCCGCTCTGTGTCAGGAAATCGATTCGAGCCGGTCACGCGACAGATCGCCGGGGATCAGCGTCACCGGGCAGGGCAGGCCGGCCACGTCACGCACCAGCCGGCTGATCAGTGGCCCCGGCCCGTCCTTGCCGGTGCTGGCACCAAGCACCAGCACGCCGATTTCGGGGTCGTTGCCCAGATGCTCGCGCAGTTGGGCAGCCGGATCGCCCTCTCGGATCAGCAATTCGGGGTCGATGCCCTGCGTGTCGCGCATCCAGCGCGCGAAGATCTGATATTGCGAGGTGATGCGGTCCTCGGCCTCCTGGCGCATCAGTTCGGCCACGCCAAGCCCGTGCTGGATCGCGTCAGAGGGGATGATCGCCAGAACCACCACGCCCCCCCCCGTGCGCGAGGCGCGCATCGCTGCATAGCGCATCGCATTCTGGCATTCGGGTGTGTCATCCAGCACCACCATGAACTTGCGCATGTGTCTGCCCCCATTTTCTCGGCGGAATGTCGCGTATAGACTGTCGTATTTATGTTACTCGGGCAACCGGAGGGAACCAAAACTTGATTTCTGCTGTTTAACCCGAAATTAACCATCATACCATTAGTCCGTGCGTCATGGTGGGACGGCATGCTGATGCCATATTTTGAGGTCTGCTTCTTTGACGGTTTATCAGGATTGGGACAAGATCGGGGCTGAGCGCCCGGTTACCGAGGCCGATCTCTGGGAACTCGGGGCCGGTGGCGATCATCAGCACGGTTTTTATCACAAGCACGGCAAGCGCGTGCTGGATGTGGCGCTTGCGCTGCTGCTTCTGGTGCTGCTCAGCCTGCCTATGCTGGTGGTGGCGGGGCTGCTGCTGATCACCCAGGGCCGCCCCCTGATCTATGCCGGCAGGCGGATGCGCGCGCCCGGCCAGCCCTTTCGCCAGTATAAATTCCGCACCATGATCCTTGTCGATCGGGACAGGGGCGCCACCGGCGCGCATAAGCACTGGCGCATAACCCGGCTTGGCCGCTTCTTGCGCCGCACCCGGATGGATGAACTGCCGCAGCTTTTCAATATCCTCTCGGGGGATATGAGCTTCGTCGGCCCCCGCCCGCCGCTGCCGGAATATGTCGCGCGCTTCCCCGCGCTTTACGCCAGGGTTCTGCAACGCCGGCCCGGTGTGACGGGGCTGGCGACGATGATCTATCACCGCCATGAGGACCGGATCATGGCGCAATGTGACACGGCCGAGGAAACCGACCGTGCCTATTACGCACGCTGCCTGCCGACCAAGCTGCGCATCGACCTGATCTATCTGCGGACCTGCGCGCCGGGGCTGGATTTCTGGATCATGTGGAAGACCGTGCTGGCGGTGATCCCCGGCTTCGACCGGCCCCGGCGCAAGCGGCGCGCCAGCCCTGCACAGGCCCCTGATCGGCAGCCCCCGCTAAAGACCGGCCTGCCAGTTGCGCACCGCTTCGAGCGGCCAGAGCAGCATCAGAACGTTCAGCAAAAGCCCGTCGCGGATCAGCCAGATCGTCACCGTCTCGGCAAGGATGAACAGCGCGATGGACGCCCAAACCGGCAGCACCCGCGCAAGCCAGAAGCCGAGCATCATCGCCAGCATATCCGCGACCGAGTTGACGACACTATCCCCGAAATAATCGAGTGAGATCGTCGCCGTCCGGTAACGCTCGATGATCATGGGCGAATTCTCGACGATCTCCCATGCGGCTTCGATCAGCGTGGCGATGATCAGGCGCGTGCCAAGCGACAGGCGCGGCACCAGCAGCCAAAGCGCCGCATAGAAGATCAGCCCGTGCAGCAGATGCGAGGGCGTATACCAATCCATCAGATGCTGCGAATTCTCGCTGCTCATGGTCTGGCCATGCCACAGCTTGACATAGCCGCATTCGCAGATCGGCACGCGCCCCATGGCCAGAAGGATCAGCGCAGCCAGCGCCACGATGGCCAGCGATATCAGAATGGCGCGGCTCATGGCCGGACCTCGGGCAGAAGCGGCACCGGGCCGGTTTCGGTCAGCAGCCAGGCCCCTTCGCCATCCAGCCGCACCGCCGAGGCCGCCCGCCCATGCCCCGCCCCGCTGTCAAGATTGACGCGATTGCCGTAATGGGTGGCCCTGGTGATCGCGCTGTGGCCATGCACGACCAGCACGCCGTGATCGGCCCGGCTGTCCAGAAAGGGCTGTCTGATCCACATCAGATCGACCGGGTTCTGCGCCGAAAGGTCGATTCCGGGCCTGATGCCGGCATGAACGAACAGAAAACCGCCCGGATGCAGCAGCCAGGGCGCAAGCCCGTCCAGCCACAGCGCATGTTCGGGCGGGATCTTGCGAAGCGCCTCGGCATGGACATCCGCGACCGCGCGGGTCCGGGCATCGCTGATCCCGTAAGCCGCCAACGTCGCATCCGCGCCAAGGCCGGGGTGGCTCGTCCAGCTTTGGCCCGCCTGCCCGCCGGGGTCCTGCCACAGCGGGTCTTCAAGAAAACGCGGCAGCTTGTTGTCGTGATTGCCCTTGATGACCTGCCAGTGACGCCCGCGCGCCTGCCCCTCCATCAGCGTCTCGATCACTGCGCGCGAATCGGGGCCGCGGTCGATCAGATCGCCCAGATGCACGATATGCGCCCCCTCGCCGCCATCCTGCGCGATCAGGCGATGGGTCTCGCGCAGCGCATCCATGCGGCCATGAATGTCGCCGATGGCGTAAACGGGCGGAAAATCGGGCATGGGCGGTCTCGGCTTCGGGTTTCGCGCCAGAGCACATGATGAACGCCCGAAAGGCAAGCCCCGGCATCACGGCCACCACCGTTTCAGCAGGCTGCCAATGGTCTGCCACCACAGAAGCAGAAAGATGAAAAAGACGGCGGCAACCGCGAAATACAGCCCGAAAAAGATAAGGGCGCGATCCCAAAGCAAGACACAGACGCGTTCGCTGGAATAATAGAACTCCGGGTCGCAGATCTCATCCCCCTGATCTGTGCTCATTCCGATAAAGATGGGCAGCAGGCCGAAAAGCGCGGATAGGACCATTGCAATGATCGCATAGATCTTCATCGCCAGTGCTCCGCGTCTGTCACGGCTGTTCCCGTTTGAATATTGATATAACCGCCGTCAGGCAAATGAGCAGGACGGTAAAGAATACGGCGGCAATCAGAAAATAATACGAAAAAAGCAACAAGCCGCGACCTGGAAAAATCACACATTCCCCGGTCTCGAACCAGGTGTCGGTGTCGCATGCAGCTGCATCCATGCCGCTGATCTTGCCAAGATAAAGCGGCATGATCCCGAAAAGCGTGGACAGGATTGTTGCGATGATGATGTAGATCTTCATGGCCAATCTTCCTTCATTCTGGTCTTTCGGGATGAGGGGGCAGTGGCAGCCAGTCCGGCCGAAGCGTTCGCACGAAATACTCGACACGAGCACCGTAATCGGTGACGGACTTCGCGTCCAGGTCATTTTAAAGGGTAGCGATTTTTCTGGTGGTCCTGTCATTCGGTGCCAGCCGTTCGATGATCCGCCTCAATAGGAACGCGCCCGCATCGAAATTCTTAGCCAGATCATACATCTCCACTCTGGAGAAGAACCTTTTCCAATAGGAAATGTGGACATTCATGGGCCGAATGGTGCTATTCAGCCTTGCCGGTTGGAAGGCCGCATCATACCAGCCACGGGTTGTCTCCATGACGGCAATGGACAGAAGCAATATTCGCGGCACCGCAAAACGAGAAGCACTGGCGTTGATATAGTCAGGCCATGCGAAAAAATCGTTCGTGCGCGACGCCAGCCTTCCACTTTCCCACAAAGATGCCCCTGCGTAGGCAGTATAATCATCCTCAATCCAGAAATCGTAGGGAATGTCATAGATAATTGACGCTTTACGAGAGATCTTCACCCGAATGAAAGCGGTCTGATTACCCTGAAAGGGAATGTCGCGCTGGAAAGCCTCGTCCAAAGGGATATCGCGGTAATCGTGATATGTGGTGCCAATGCGTGGCCGCACGTCCAGGTTGTAAATGTTGATCGGGTGCTTCCGGGTCCGCCAGTATTCTACCTCGCCATCGCTGTCATCCAGCAGGTCATGACGGTCCATCCGGCGCAGGGTCGCCGCGAAATGGATGGGCCTGGCATCGCGCGTGTAAGCCGGTTCGACCGTGACGAAGGCATCGGCGCAGTCGCATTTCTGGACGATCTGATCAGGTTCCAGATTGCTGCTGTAGGAAATATCGAAATCTGTCAATTCCTCTTCCTCCGCCATCGCCATCAAGCGATGATTGCGAAGTGATACATCATCATCAAGCCCAAAATCATGCCAAGCGCGCCGATGACGCCGGACACCTCGCGGTTGCAGTGAGATGGCCCTGATCCTGCCTGGCCGATTGGGCTTTATGTCGCAGGTTTGTATGATCCCCTCGGGCGCTCCATTTCCGCGGCCGTGATCTTCAATGCGGTGGCGTATTTTCGCAGCAGGCGCATGCGGTCGGTATTATCGGGCAAAAGGGGAATGCGCGAAATATTATGGGCCATATCGGCGGTTTTGACCGCGCGGGCGGTAGAATTGGCGCCGAGGCGGGCAAGATCGCCGCTGTAGTCCTTATCCCTGTGTTTCGGCATCGCCTCGACCGCCGCGCCCACGGTCGGGCCAGATTGCTGCGTGATCCGGGCAATATCCGCAAGCATCGGGTTCGGGCAATCCTTGATGACGTCATGCAGAAGCGCCACGATGACGGCCTTGACATGGGCCATGTAATCACCCCCCAGCTTGTCGATCTGACCCTGATGCGCCTTGCGCGCCCAGAACCTTGCGGCATCGATCTGGCTTGCCGGATCGGCGGCGTCATCAGGGGCTGCTTCTCTGGTTTCACACATCTGTTTTCCGTGTCATCCCGGTGCCTGAAGCAGAAGGCACCGCCGCTCAAGGGGGCTGTCAATATCCCTTTGCCCCATGACGCGGGCATCCGGGTTGCCTGTGCGGGCCTTTTTGCGACACCGCCGGGGGCTTGACCCGGCGCGCGCGCGGGCAGACAGCTACATCGGAAGAAAAGTCGAGGTCCAAGCCAATGTCCGGCAGTCTTTTGCATCGTTCAACCGGGGGGCAGGCCGCCCCCGCCAGCCCCGCCCCCGAACGGACGGCCTGGCTGGTGCTGGCGGGGATCAGCCTTTGCCACATGTTCAATGATGTGATGCAATCGCTGCTTGCGGCGATCTATCCGGCGCTGAAAGCCGAATTCGCGCTGCAATACTGGCAGATCGGGCTGCTGACGCTGGCGTTTCAGGGCACGGCCTCGCTTTTGCAGCCGGCGATCGGGGCGGCCACGGACCGCCATCCGCTGCCCATGTCGCTGCCTGTCGGGATGGGGGCCAGCCTTGCCGGGCTGGTGGCGCTGTCGCAGGCGGAAAGCTATGCGGTGCTGGTGACGGGGGCGATGCTGATCGGGCTCGGCTCGGCCATATTCCATCCCGAGGCGAGCCGCGTCGCCCGCCTTGCCTCGGGCGGGCGTTTCGGCACGGCGCAATCGCTGTTTCAGGTCGGCGGCAATGCGGGGACCGCGCTTGGCCCGCTGCTGGCGGCTTTCGTCGTGGTGCCGCAGGGAAGGGGCGCGATCCTGTGGTTCAGCGTCATGGCCTTCGCGGGGATCATGGTGCTGGCGCGCGTCGGACGCTGGTATGGGGCGCAACTGGGTGCCATGGCCGCGCGCCGCCGCGCCAAGGTCCCGCATGGCCTGTCACGCAGCCGGGTGCGCATGGCCATCGTGATCCTTGCGGTGCTGACATTCTCGAAGAATATCTATACGGCCTCGATCACCAGCTATTACACCTTCTTCCTGATGGGCCGCTTCGGGCTGAGCGAGCAGCAATCCCAGATGATGCTGGCGCTGTTTCTGGCGGCCATGGCGGTTGGCGTGATCCTTGGTGGCCCGCTTGGCGACCGGTTCCGCCCGATCACGGTGATCTGGATATCGATCCTTGGCGTGCTGCCTTTCACGCTGCTGCTGCCGCATGCCGGGCTTTGGGGCACCGGCGTGCTCAGCGTGGTGATCGGGGTCACAATCGCTTCGGCCTTCCCCGCCATTGTCGTTTTCGCGCAAGAGCTTGTGCCGGGCCGGGTCGGGCTGATCGCGGGCATCTTCTTCGGCTTCGCCTTCGGCATGGGCGGGATCGCGGCGGCGGTGCTTGGCGTGATCGCCGATCAGCGCGGCGTGGTTTATGTCTTTCAGCTTTGCGCCTGGATGCCGCTTCTTGGGCTGCTGACGATCTTTCTGCCGCGAGGCGCGCAGCTATGGGCTGGCGGCGCGCGCTGAGCCAGGGCCTTTATGGAAAGAAGAAGCGGGGGCCGGTCAGAGCTTGTATTTGCGCGCATCAGCGACGAGCTTTTGCAACTCGCCCAGTCCCAGCTTGCCGAAGGCGGCTTCATGGCCGGCGATGAAGGTGGGGGTGCCTTGCAGCATCATCGTATCGGCCAGGTCCATGGTTTCATAGATCTGGTCGAGAATGGCGCGCTTTTCCATATCGGCGCGCAGTTTCGCCTCGTCCAGCCCGACCTCGCGCGCGGCGCGCATCACCGTGGCTTCCTCGGCGCGGGCGCGCATGCCCATCAGGGCGGCGTGAAGCTGCCAGTATTTGTTCTGATGGCGCGCCGCGAGCGCCGCCTTGGCCGCGAAGAAAGACCCGTCGCCAAAGACCGGCCATTCGTGGAACACCACGCGAAGCTGCTTGTCCCCCGTGATCAGGCGCTGCACATCCGCCAGATTGGCGCGGCAGAAGCGGCAGTTATAGTCGAAGAATTCGCTGAGCGTCACATCACCCTGCGGATTGCCAAGGACGGGCAGGCCGGGGCTGCGTTCCAGCGCGCGGCGAAGTTCAGCGGGCATGGGGTTGGGGTGATCCCGCAGCGGGGCGGTCTGCGCGCCCAGAAGGCCGGGCGCGGCCAGCAAACCCGCCGCGGCACCTGCGCCCGTCACCACCATCGCGCGGCGGCTGATGCCCTGCGTTCCTGCCATTTTCTGCGCCATTCCGATCTCCGTCGCCCGATTTCGGCGGCATCGTGACGCGGGATGGCGCGGGTCGCAAGGGCGCGCGTCAAACGATGCCGTGATATGCAAGCAGGCGGCCACGGGGGCCGCCTGTCATTCCTGTGGCGTCGCTCAGCCCGGATCAGACCGAGTAATACATCTGATATTCGACCGGATGGGGGGTGTGTTCGTAGGCGTAGACCTCTTCCCATTTCAGGGCCATGTAGCTTTCCAGCTGATCGCGGGTGAAGACATCACCTTGCAGCAGGAAGTCCATGTCCTTTTCCAGTTCCTCCAGCGCCTCGCGCAGACTGCCGCAGACGGTCGGGATCTCGGCCAGCTCCTCGGGCGGCAGATCGTAAAGATCCTTGTCCGAGGCCGGGCCGGGGTCGATCTTGTTCCTGATCCCGTCGATCCCGGCCATCAGCAGCGCCGCGAAGGCGAGATAGGGATTCGCGGCGGGGTCCGGGAAGCGCGCCTCGACCCGTTTCGCCTTCGGGCTTTCGGTCCACGGGATCCGCACGCAGCCCGAGCGGTTGCGCGCGGAGTAGGCGCGCAGGACCGGGGCCTCGAAGCCGGGGATCAGCCGCTTGTAGCTGTTCGTCGTCGGGTTCGTGAACGCGTTGAGCGCCTTGGCGTGCTTGAGGATGCCGCCGATGAACCACAGCGCCTCTTGGCTCAGATCGGCATATTTATCGCCTGCAAACAAAGGCTTGCCGTCTTTCCAGATCGACATGTTAACATGCATCCCCGAGCCGTTGTCGCCCTTGATGGGCTTGGGCATGAAGGTCGCCGTCTTGCCGTAGGCGTGGGCGACGTTGTGGATGATATACTTGTATTTCTGGATATTGTCGGCCTGCTCGACCAGACCGCCGAAGATCAGGCCGAGCTCGTGCTGGCCGGTCGCGACCTCGTGGTGGTGCTTGTCGACCTTCATCCCCATCTGCTTCATCGTGGTCAGCATCTCGCCGCGGATATCCTGCGAGGCGTCGATCGGGTTGACCGGGAAATACCCCCCCTTGAGCGGGGCGCGATGGGCCTGGTTGCCCATCTCGTATTCGGTGTCGGTGTTCCACGCCGCATCGACCGCATCGATCTGGAACGAGACTTTCTGCGGGGTGACGGCATAGCGCACATCATCAAACAGGAAAAACTCGGCCTCAGGGCCCCAGAACGAGGTGTCCCCGATGCCGGTCGATTTGAGATAGGCCTCGGCCTTCGCAGCGGTGCCGCGCGGGTCGCGCGGATAGGGCTCGCCCGTGTCAGGCTCGACCACGTTGCAATGAACGCAAAGCGTTTTTTCCGCATAGAACGGGTCGATATAGACTGACGCCGGGTCGAGAATCAGCTTCATGTCGGATTGTTCGATCGACTTCCAGCCGGCGATCGAGCTGCCGTCGAACATGAACCCTTCCTCGAAAAAATCCTCATCGACAAGATCGACATCCAGCGTCACGTGCTGGAGCTTGCCCTTGGGGTCTGTGAAGCGGACATCGACATAGGCGATTTCCTCATCCGCGATCATTTGCAGGACGTCCTGGACTTTCATGTCTTCCTTTCCCGGCCCTTTGGCCTCGTTAGCATCATTGTCTGAATAAATCGTTAGCTCACACCGCGTCGTCGCCGGTCTCGCCGGTGCGGATGCGGATCGCCTGCTCGACGGGCGAGACGAAGATCTTGCCATCGCCGATCTTCTCGGTCCGCGCGGCCGAGATGATCGCCTCGATCGCCGGCTCGATCTGATCGTCCGGCAACACCATCTCGAGCTTTATTTTCGGCAGGAAATCAACGACATATTCGGCGCCGCGATAAAGCTCGGTATGGCCCTTCTGACGGCCGAAGCCTTTGACTTCGGTGACCGAAAGCCCCTGGACGCCGACCTCTTGCAGTGCCTCTTTCACATCATCGAGCTTGAAGGGTTTGATGATGGCTTCGATCTTCTTCATGGCATGTGCCCCCGGTTGTTGCCCTTGGCTTGCCCAATTCCTGCCCGTTTCGGCGCGAATGGTCCATGTCGGCGCGGCGAGGGCTCTCGGCCTTGCAGCAAAAACCGCGAAACTGCCTGCAATTTAGGCAATGAGCCTATAAATCGGGCAGACGCCGAAGGGCGGGGCCGAAAAGAAAACGCCGCGGCGCAGGGGCCGCGGCGTTATCCGAATCAAGCCGAAAACCCGATCAAAGCTCGTCCAGAGCCTCGACCGCCTTTTCCAGATCTTCCTTGCTGACCGTCTTGTCCTTGACCTTCGCCTGTTCGGCGATCAGATCGATCACCTTGTCCTCGAAGATCGGCGCGCGCAGCTGCTGCTGCGCCTGCGCGTTCTGCTGGATGAACTGGAAGAACTCGCGCTCCTGACCGGGATAGTTGCGCGCCTGCATCATCACGGCCTGCGTCATCTCCTGATCGGTCACCTGCACATCCGCCTTGCGGCCGATCTCGGCCAGCAGAAGGCCCAGACGCACGCGGCGCTCGGCCAGCTTGCGATGCTCGTCCGTGGGCTCGATCTTGCCGTGGTCATGGCCGTGATGGTCCGGGTTTTCCTCGTGCCAGAGCTGATGGGCGATCTGGTCGGCCTCGGCATCGACCAGCACCGCCGGCAGATCGAACTTAACCGCATCGTCAAGTTGATCGAGCAGCGAGCGTTTCATCACCGCGCGCGAGGCGCCCTTATACTCGGCCTCGAGCCGCTCGGTGATCTGCTCTTTCAGCTTGTCGAGGCTGTCGGCGCCGAAACGCTTGGCCAGATCGTCATCAAGCTCGGCCGCTTTCGGCGATTTCACCGCCTTCACGGTGGTCGCGAAGACCGCGTCCTTGCCGGCAAGCGCCTTGTGGCCGTAATCCTCGGGGAAGGTCACCTTCACCTCGACCTCATCGCCCGCTTTCGCGCCGGTGAGCTGATCCTCGAAGCCCGGGATGAAGCTGCCCGAGCCGAGCACGAGCGGGTAATCCTCGGCCGAGCCGCCCTCGAAGAACTCGCCATCAACCGAGCCCTTGAAATCGATCACGATCTGATCGTCCTTGGCGGCCTTCGCGCCTTTCTTCTTGTCCTCATACGAGACCGCGTTCTTGGCCAGATTGTCCAGCGCCTCTTTCACCGCGGCGTCCTCGGCCTTGACGACCAGACGTTCCAGCTTGACGCCGGACAGATCGACCTCGGGGATCTCGGGCA
>JAUNTV010000024.1 GCA_030538515.1 Paracoccus sp. (in: a-proteobacteria) | reverse complement strand
GCGCCGCGCGTGGTGCTGGCGGTGCTTGTGGGGGCCGCGCTTGGCCTGTCCGGCGCGGCCATGCAGGGCTATCTGCGCAATCCGCTGGCCGAACCGGGGCTGATCGGGGTCTCAGGCTCGGCGGCGCTTGGCGCGGTGATCGCGCTGCAAACCGGGCTGGCTGCGGCATTCGCCCTGGCGCTGCCGCTTGCCGCC
Organism: Paracoccus sp. (in: a-proteobacteria); assembly: GCA_030538515.1. Taxonomy (GTDB): domain Bacteria; phylum Pseudomonadota; class Alphaproteobacteria; order Rhodobacterales; family Rhodobacteraceae; genus Paracoccus. Next base: position 17,345 of record JAUNTV010000024.1, on the reverse strand, counting down.
CTTGCCGGTGCCGCCACGGCGGTGGGGCTGATCCTGATCCTTGCCGGTCCGGGCGGCGGCTCGCTGGCGCTGATCCTTGCGGGCGTGGCGATTTCGGCCTTCGCGGGGGCGGCCACGGCGCTTGTGCTGAACCTCTCGCCCAATCCTTTCGCGGCGGGAGAGATCGTTTTCTGGATGATGGGCTCGCTTGCCGACCGGTCATGGCTGCATGTGGCGCTGGCGGTCCCGGTCATGGCTTTGGGCGCGCTGGCGCTGGCGGGCGCGGGGCGCGGGCTTGACGCGCTGACACTGGGCCAGGACGCCGCCGCCTCGCTTGGCATCAACCTGCGCGCCCTGCGCCTGAGGATCGTTCTGGGCACCGCCGCCATGATCGGCGCGGCCACGGCGGTCGCGGGCGCGGTGGGCTTTGTCGGGCTGGTCGTGCCGCATCTGCTGCGCGGTGTCACTGGCGGTCAGCCGGGGCGCTTGCTGCCCGCATCGGCCCTTGGCGGGGCGGCTTTGGTGCTGGCCGCCGATATCACCGTGCGCATCATCCTGCCCGGACGCGATCTGAAACTGGGCGTGGTCATGGCGCTGATCGGCGCGCCGGTCTTTCTGCACCTGATCTGGCGGCAAAGCAGGGGGCTTGGGTGATGCGGGTAGAACTGGCCGGGCTAAGCCTGAAACGCGGTGCGCTGACCGTGCTGGACCACGCCAGCCTTGAATTCGGGCCGGGCGAATTTCTGGGCCTGATCGGGCGCAATGGCGCGGGCAAGACCACGCTGATGCGCGCGGCGCTTGGGCTGGTGGCGGCATCGGGGCGCTCTTCGCTGGCGGACATGCCGCTTGCGCGGCGCGCCCTTGTCGCCGCATGGCTGCCGCAGGACCGCATCACGGCTTGGCCGGTTTCGGTGGAAAACCTTGTCCGGCTTGGCCGCATCCCGCATCGGCGCACGCCCGCCACCCCGCAAGCGGTCGAGACCGCGCTGACCCGCATGGGCCTGAGCGCGCTGCGCCACCGCCCCGCCAACCGGCTTTCGGGGGGCGAGCTTGGCCGCGCCCTGATCGCGCGCGCGCTGGCGCAGGAAACCCCGGTTCTGATGGCGGATGAGCCCGTCGCGGGCCTTGATCCGGCCTATCAGCTTGGCACGATGGGGCTTTTGCGCAGCCTCGCGGATGAGGGGCGGGCGGTCATGGCCTCGGTCCATGATCTGGGGCTGGCGGCGCGGTTTTGCACGCGGCTCGTGCTGATGGATCAGGGCCGCATCATCGCCGATGGCACGCCGGCCACGGTGCTGCGCCCCGATCTTCTGGCCCGCGCCTTCGGCATCACCGGCCAGTTCGTCGATACCGCAGAGGGGCCGGTGTTCCAGCCCCTCGGCATCTTGTCGTAAGCGTTACGCCAGCCGCAGGTCGAAACGGTCAGCGTCCATGACCTTCACCCATGCGGCCACGAAATCATCCACGAATTTCCGGGCGTTATCGTCCTGGGCATAGACCTCGGCATAGGCGCGCAGGATCGAGTTCGAGCCGAAGACCAGATCGGCGCTTGTCGCGGTCCATTTCGCCTGATCCGTCTTGCGGTCGCGCAGCTCGTAAAGCCCGCCGCCGACCGGCACCCATTTCCAGGCCATATCCGTCAGATTGACGAAGAAATCCGTGGTCAACGCGCCCGCGCGGTCGGTGAAAACGCCATGTTTCGTGCCACCGTGATTGGTGCCCATGGCGCGCATGCCGCCAAGCAGGACGACCATCTCGGGCGCGGTCAGGCCCAGAAGCTGCGCCCGGTCAAGCATCATTTCCTCGGGCGAGACGACATATTCCTTCTGCGCATAGTTGCGGAACCCGTCGGCCAAAGGCTCCATCGGCTCGAAGGATTCGGCGTCGGTCTGGGCATCCGTGGCATCCCCGCGCCCGGCCGAGAAGGGCACGCTGATATCGAAACCCGCAGCCTTCGCGGCCTGTTCGATACCCAGATTGCCAGCCAGCACGATCACATCCGCCACCGAGGCCCCGGTTTCGGCTGCAATCGGTTCCAGCACGGCCAGAACGCGGGCCAGACGCTCGGGCTCATTGCCGTGCCAGTCCTTTTGCGGGGCCAGACGGATGCGCGCGCCATTGGCCCCGCCCCGCATGTCGGAACCACGATAGGTCCGCGCGCTGTCCCATGCGGTCGCCACCATATCGGCGACCGAAAGGCCCGCATCCGCGATCTTCGCCTTCACCGCATCCACATCATAGCCGGTGTTGCCGGCGGGCACGGGATCTTGCCAGATCAGCACCTCGGCCGGGACATCGGGGCCGAAATAGCGCGCGCGCGGGCCCATGTCGCGATGCGTCAGCTTGAACCAGGCCCGCGCGAAGGCGTCATCAAGCTGCGCCGGATCGCGGTAGAAGCGCTCGGCGATTTCGCGGTAGATCGGGTCCATCTTGATGGCCATATCGGCATCGGTCATGATCGGGTTATAGCGCGTGGTCATATCCTCGACATCGACGGGCTTGTCTTCCTCGGCGATCGAGACAGGCTCCCACTGATGGGCACCGGCGGGGGATTTGCGCAATTCCCAGTCATGTTCCAGAAGCATCTTCAGGAAGCCGTCATCCCATTTCGTCGGGTCGGTGGTCCATGCGCCCTCGATACCGGACACGACCTGATTGCGGCCCGTGCCAGCGCCGGATTTGTTCATCCAGCCAAGGCCCTGAAGCTCGATCGGGGCCCCTTCAGGCGCGTCGGTCAGGTTCTCGGCCCGGCCATTGCCGTGGCACTTGCCGATGGTATGGCCGCCAACCGTCAGGGCAACGGTTTCTTCATCATTCATGGCCATGCGCTTGAAGGTCTCGCGCATCTGGGCGGCGGTTTTCAGCGGGTCGGGCTTGCCGTTCACGCCTTCGGGGTTGACGTAGATCAGGCCCATCTGCACGGCGGCAAGCGGGTTTTCCATGGTATCGGGCTTGTCCACATCGCCGTAGCGCCCGTCCGAGGGGGCCAGCCAGTCCTTTTCGGCACCCCAGTAGACGTCCTCCTCGGGGTGCCAGATATCTTCGCGGCCAAAGGCGAAGCCAAAGATTTTCAGGCCCGCCACCTCATAGGCGATGGTGCCCGACAGCGCGATCAGGTCAGCCCAGCTTACCTTGTTGCCGTATTTCTTCTTGATCGGCCACAGCAGACGGCGGCCCTTGTCGGTATTGGCATTGTCGGGCCAGCTGTTGAGCGGCGCGAAACGCTGGTTGCCGGTGCCATTGCCGCCGCGCCCGTCGGCCAGCCGGTAAGACCCCGCCGCATGCCAGGCCACCCGCGCGAACATGCCCACATAGCTGCCCCAATCGGCGGGCCACCAGTCCTGACTGTCGGTCATCAGCGCGCGGACGTCGGCCTTCAGTGCCTCGACATCCAGCGATTTCAGTTCTTCCCGATAGTTGAAATCCTTGCCCATCGGGTTGGTCTTGGTGTCATGCTGCGACAGGATGCCAAGGTTCAGCGTCCTGGGCCACCAGCTTGTGACCGAGCGCCCGCTTTCGGTCATCGCGCCATGCATGACCGGGCATTTCCCCGTTGCGTTATCATTACCGTCCATCTGAAACCTCCGTAGCTGGCTGCGAGGCCCGGCGGGGCCACGTCACATGCGTCATTTCCGCAAGACTATAGCAAGTGTTTTCGATAATGAATAATTGCAATTTCTTAGGCATTGTATAATATTTCCTGATGCAATCCCTGACCCTCAAGCAACTCCGCTATTTCGAGGCCCTCGCCCGCACCGGCCAGTTCGGCCGCGCCGCCGAGGATTGCGCCATCAGCCAGCCGGCACTGTCCATGCAGATCAAGGAACTGGAAGCGATCACCGGCGCGCAACTGGTCGAACGCGGCGCGCGCCAGGTCCGGCTGACCGCGCTTGGCCAGCAATTCGCGGCACGTGCGCGCGAGATCCTGCGCAATGTCGACGAACTTGCCGATCTGGTGCGCGCCGATGGGGAACGCCTGTCCGGCCCGATGCGGATCGGCGTGATTCCCACCGTCGCCCCCTATCTTCTGCCCCGTCTCATTCAGGCGCTGTCGCGGCAATTCCCGGCGCTTGACCTGCAGCCGCGCGAAACCGTCACCCGCCGCCTGATCGAGGACCTTCTGGAACTGCGCCTTGATATCGCGGTCGTGGCCCTGCCGGTATCCGAACCGGCGTTGCACGAAGAGCCCCTGTTCACCGAAGAATTCGTGCTGGTCCGCCCCGCCTTTGACGCCGACAAGCCCGTGCCCAATGCCGAGAACCTGACCCAGATGCGGCTTCTGCTGCTTGAGGAAGGACATTGCTTCCGCGATCAGGCGCTGTCCTTCTGCAACCTGCCGCAAGCCCCGCGCGGACTGATGGAGGGAAGCTCTCTTTCGACACTGGTGCAGATGGTGGGGGCAGGAATCGGTGTGACGCTGATCCCCGAAATGGCCGTTGGGATCGAGACGCGAAACACCAATGTCGCGCTGGCGCGGCTGGCCCCGCCCCGCCCCTCGCGCACCATCGGCATGGTCTGGCGGCGCGCCAATCCGCTGGCGGAACGGTTTCGCCAGATCGCCCAGATCCTGACCGAAATCAGCGCGGCCTCGCCATAGGCGCGCCTGCATCGGCTTCTTCTGTCCATAAATATCCAGATCCCGGACGCGCAGCCGTCATGGCGCTGGCGGAACGGCCAAGCCCCCTCAACCGCGTTCCGGGATGGGTGGCACGTCAGGAATGGATATTTATGGACAGAAGAAGCCAGGGCCCCGCCCCTTTTGCGACGCCCGGCCCGTCAGCCCGCGCCCAGACCAAGCCGGCGGCTGGTCATGGTCTCAAGCTGCTGGAATCCCTCGTAGATCAGGATCGCCAGCAGGCCGACCACCAGACCGCCCTGCACCACATAGGCGGTATTCGAGGACAGGAGCCCGGCGATGATCACCTCTCCCAGAGTTTTTGCGGCCACCGTCGAGCCGATCGTCGCCGTCGCCAGCGAGATCACCGCCGTCAGTCGCACCCCGGTCAGGATCAGCGGCAGGGCCAGCGGCAGTTCCACCTGCCATAGCCGCTGACGCGGGGTCAGGCCCATGCCGCGCGCGGCCTCGGTGATTTCGGGGGGCTGGCGGGTCAGGCCGGTCAGCGTGTTTTCAAAGATCGGCAGCAGACCGTAAAGAAACAGCGCCACCAGCGTCGGCCCGGCCCCGAAGCCCAGGACCGGCACCGCCAGGGCCAGCACCGCGACGGGCGGGAATGTCTGCCCGACCGCCGTGATCGTGCGCGCCAGCGGCAGGAATTCGCGCCCCATGGGCCGCGTCACCAGAATGCCCAGACCCACCGCGACAAGGCTTGACGCCGCCACCGCCAGCCCGACCAGCCCCAGATGCGAGAGCGTCAGCCGAAGCAGCCCGGTCTGGGTATAGATGGCCGGGGCGTTGTTCTTCGTCAGCGGGCGAAAGAGCCAGGCGAAGCTTTCCGGGCTGACAAGGAAGGCCAGCAGAAACAGTGCTGCAAGCGCCAGAAAGACCCGCCGGATCATGATGCCCCGGCCTCGCCCCGGACATGGGCGCGCATTTCCTCCAGCGTGATCACGCCGCCGCCCTCGACCGGCAGGCGGTCACGCCCGGACCAGAGGCATTCCGCAAGCGCATCGCGCAGGTTGTCGCCGGGCGAGATCGGGGTGCCGGGGGCGTCACCGGGTTGCGCCAGATCGCCTACCGGGGTCAGCGAGAGCAGCCGGAAGGGCCGGTCGACGGTGCCGATCAGTTCCTGCACGAAGGGGGTGGCGGGGCGGGTCAGGATATCGGCCGGGGGCGCGTATTGCAAAAGCCGCCCCTTGTCCATGACCGCGATCCGGTCGCCGAGCGCTACGGCTTCCTCCATATCATGGGTCACGATCACCAGCGTCGTGCCAAGCCGGCGTTGCAGCGCGCGCAGGTCCTGCTGCGCCTTGGCGCGGATCACCGGGTCGAGCGCGCCGAAGGGTTCATCCATCAGGAGAAGCTCGGGCCGGGCGGCAAGGGCGCGGGCCACGCCGACGCGCTGCTGCTGGCCGCCCGACAGCTCATGGGGCATGCGGTCGCGGAAGCGCGCGGGCTCAAGCTGGAACATCTCAAGCAGTTCATCGACGCGGGCGCTGATTTCGGGCGCGGGCCAGTGCAGCAGGCGGGGCACGGTGGCGATATTCTGCGCGACCGTGCGATGCGGGAAAAGCCCGTGGCCCTGGATGGCATAGCCGATGCGCCGGCGCAGCAGATGGGGCGCGATGCCCGTCGTATCGGCGCCATCGATCAGCACCTGTCCCGATGTCGGTTCCACCAGCCGGTTGATCATGCGCAGAAGCGTCGTCTTGCCCGAACCCGAGGTCCCGACAAGCGCCGCGATCTGCCCCTTCCCGACGGTCAGGCTGACGTCATCGACCACGGTGGCCGCGTCATAGCGTTTGGTCAGGTTGCGGATCTCGATCATTGGGGTCTCCGGTCTGGGTTGCGATGCTCCAGCCCCTCGACGATGAGATCAAGCGCGATCCCCGCGATCAGCGCCATCGCGATGGTCGGCAGCGCGCCCAGGAGCACGAGGTCCATCGCCGTCTGGTTCAGGCCCTGAAAGACGAAGGTGCCGAAGCCGCCGCCCCCGATCAGCCCGGCGATCACCGCCAGACCGATATTCTGGACCAGAACGATGCGGATGGCCGCGATGATCACCGGCAGGGCAAGCGGCAACAGCACGCCCGCCAGCACCTGCGCTTGCGTCATGCCAAGCCCGAAAGCCGCGTCGCGGGCGGCGGGCGACACGCCGGTCAGCCCGACAAGCGTGTTCGACACCACCGGCAGCAGCGAATACAGAAACAGCGCCGCCAGCGCGGGAAACACCCCGATCCCCGAAACCCCAAGGGCCGCCGCGCCGGGCACGACCGCCGCCACCCAGCCGAAAAGCGGGATCATGATGCCGAAAAGCGCCAGCGAGGGGATGGTTTGCAGAAGGTTCAGCACGCCAAGCACCGGGCGGCGCAGCCGGGGCGCCAGATAGATCCCGATGCCGATCGGCAGCCCCATGATCAGCGCCAGCCCGAGCGAGCCGAAGGCCAGCAGGATATGGCGCAGCGCCTCACGCGTGAAGACATCCTGCCGCGCGGCATATTCGCGCATCACGGAAACGCTGTCCATCCAGCCCGAGACCAGCACCAGCCAGCCCGCCGCGATCACCCCCGCCAGCATGAGCCAGCGCCCGATGAGCGAGGGGCGCAGCCGCGTCAGCGCATCCGTGGCCATCAGCGCGAAGGCGAGGGCGAGAAGCCAGAAACCCGAAGCCGGGGCCGCGCGCTGCGCCCCCGTCGCCCCCGGATTGAGCATCTGCGCCATCAGCCCCAGAAGCAGGATCACCGCCAGCGCACCCCCTGCCCCGATCAGCAGCCGCGTCAGCGAGGCGCGACGCGCCGAGACCGCCGCGATCAGCCCCGCCGCCAGAAGCAGCGTGACCAGCCAGCCCCAGACCCCCAGCAGGCCGGGCATGGTGATCCCTTCACCCAGCACGATCCGGTTGGCGCGAAACTGCACCATCGGCAAAGCCAGCCCCGCCAGCCCGAGGATCGCGAAGAAAAGCCCGGTCCGGCTCAGCCCCGGCAGGGTGCTGGCATCGGGGAAGCGGGCGGGGGCGGCGTCGCTCATCCCTGCGGGCTTTCGCCAGTGTCGCGGGCGCGGCGGGGCGTCACTGAAGGATGCCCTGCGCGGTCAGCCATTCGCGCGCCACGGCATTCGCCGGCTCTCCGCCGACCTGAATGCGGCCATTGAGTTCCTGCAAGGTCTCAAGCGAGAGGCTTTCGAAGATCGGGTTGAGCACCTCGGCGATCCGGGGATGGGCCTCAAGCGTGGCGGCGCGGACCACGGGGGCGGGCTGATAGACCGGCTCGACGCCCTTGTCATCCTCCATCACCACCAGCCCGGCAGGCGCAATGCCGCCATCGGTGCCGTAGACCATGGCTGCATTCACGCCCGAAGTCTGCTGCGCCGCCGCCGCGATGGTGGCTGCGGTATCACCGCCTGAAAGCTGGACAAGCTGATCCGGGCTCAGCACGAAGCCATAGGTTTCCTGAAATGCCGGAAGGGCCGCGGGCGAGGTCACGAATTCGGTCGATGCCGCCAGCTTGACCTGACCGCCCCCCGCCACATAGGCCCCGAAATCCGACATGGTAGCCAGATTGCCACCTTCGGCCACGTCCTGACGCACGGCAATCGCCCATGTGTTGTTCGCGGGCGAGGGCGTCAGCCAGACCAGCCCGGCGGGCGCATCCAGTTCGGCGGCACGGGCATAGCCTTCGGCGGCATTCTTCCAGACCTCGCTGTCGGCCTCGTTATGGAAGAAGGCGGCGTTGCCGGTATATTCCGGGTAGATGTCGATCTGCCCGGAAGTCAGCGCATCGCGCACGATCGGCGTGCCGCCAAGCTGAAGGCGGTCCTGAACCGGCAGCCCGGCATTTTCCAGCGCAAGGAAGATGATATTGCCAAGCAGCCCGCCTTCGGTATCGATCTTCGAGGAAACGGTGATCGTTTGCGCGCTGGCGGTGGCGGTGGTGGCAAGGCCGATCAGGGCAGCGGCCAGAAAGCTCATGCGGTTCATCTGTTTTCTCCTGTCAGGGCGGGATCGCCGTCGATCTGGTGGGTATTGCGGGCGTTTTCGGGCGCGGGCGCAAGCCCCAAACTGTCATCAAAGGGCAGGAAGGGCGCCAGGGCGCGCAATTCGGCCTGAAGTCCGGGCGCGGTCAGCGCAGAATGCAGGGCGCTCAGCCCCGCCGATTGCGGCCGGTCACAGGTCAGCATGGGGATATGGCGGCGGGTTTCGCGGTAAAGCAGGCTGGCCGGGCCGGAAGCCGCAGGAACGCCCTGAAGGTCGATCGCCTGGGCGGCCAGCATCGCCTGGACCGTCTGCAACCAGTCAAGCGCGTCAAGCTGATCCTTCAGGCGCACGGCGGAAAGCGAGATGAAGGCGGCCTCATCCTCCAGCCCGGCGGCGACGGCCTGATTGAGAACCGAAACCGGGGCCGAGGAATCCGTGACCCGGACCATCTGTTCCAGCGCCAGCTTCATCACCGGCCCGTAGCCCGTCGCCACCACGCCGGGCGGAACAAGGTTCACGCTCAGCCCCTCAAGCTGGCCATTCACCATCAGAAGGCAGCGATTGAAGGCATTGCGCGCCAGATGCGCCACCGCCAGCTGGACCGAGGCAAGCCGCATCGACAGCGACAGCAGCAGACTGCCGCCCGAGGTCACGACCCGGCCGTCCATGATGACGGGGTTGTCATCGACATGCCCGGTTTCGGCGCGGACGGCATGGGCGGCTTCCAGCAGCGCATTGGCCGAGGCCCCCAGAACCTGCACGATCATGCGCCCCGACAGCGGGTCATGCACGCGGCTGGTTTCGGGCCAGACCGCGCCTTCGGTGATGCGCAAAAGCCAGTCGGCGATGGCGCGTTCCTGCGCCAGCCCGTTCATCATCGCCGCCTGCCAGACCGCGCGGTCAAGCCCCATCGCCTGCGCGCCAAGCACCGCCAGCGCCATCTCGCGGCGCAGGCTTTCACCGGCGCGCATCACATGCAGCACCGATTGCGCCAGCCCGAAGGAATTCGATGCCGAAGCCGCAAGCCCGTCACGCGGCGGCATCGGATGGGGTGCCATGCCGATCCGCGCCAGCGCATCACCGGCAGGCATGAGAACGCCCTCAAGCCGCGCCATGCCCTCGCCCGCCATGACGGTGGCCAGCTGCCCCATCTGCCCCAGATCAGCGACCCCGGCCGAGCCGCGCATATTCAGCACCGGCATCAGATCATGGCGCAGCATGGCTTCCAGAAAGCGGGTGAACTCGGCCGAGACGCCCACCTGCCCGGTCAGCGCGCTGTTCAGGCGAAGCGCCACCGTCAGCCGCGTGGCGGGGGGCGGGACTTCCTCGCCCACCGCGAATTGATGCGCGAAGGGCAGCGCGCGGGCATATTCCAGCACTTCGCGGCCATGCTGCTCGACATCCTTCAGCGCGCCCACCCCGGTCGTGGCCCCGTAGATCGACTGCCCGCCCGCCAGCGCCGCCATGAAGGCCGCGCGCCCCCGGACCACACGGGCAAGGGCATCGGGCGCGATGGCGATCGGGCGCGCGCCTGCGGCAATCCGCATTAGTGTGCCAAGGTCGATTTCGGTCCCGGTCAGGATTATTTCGTTTTGCATCAGGGCGCTGCCTTGGTCTTTGCGGCTATCCTGCGCGCGCGCCCGGCGCTGTCAACGGGGTTTTTTCGTCAGCAGCGGGGGACGGTGCGCGGATGATGTCGCGGGCGGCCTTGCGGGCCATGTCAGGCGACTGTCCATGGCGGCCATGATCCGGGGGGCCGCATTGGCATATTCGTCATCATGGAACATATGGCGGGATCGCCCGGTGCCGGTCACGTCACGATCCGCGCGCATGTCCATTCCCGCCCCGGCTTTGCCGGAAAAGGGCTTGCCCCGGCTGGCCGATCCCACCAAAACTACGCGGACGATCTTGCAATACCGAGGGGAGAGTGCTCAGGCTCATGGGATATGTTCAGAAATCCGGCCTTCAGGTCGCGGAAGAACTGGCGGATTTCGCCGAAACGCGGCTTTTGCCGGGCACGGGCGTTCAGGCGGATGATTTCTGGGCCGGGCTTGCCGGGCTGGTCAGCCGCTTCGGCCCCAAAACCGCCGAGATGCTTGCCCGGCGCGAGGAATTGCAGACGGCGCTTGACAGGTGGCACCTGGCGCATCGCCAGAATGCCGCCGATCCGGCAGCTTACCGCGCCTTTCTGGAACAGATCGGCTATCTGGTCCCCGAAGGCCCGGATTTCACCATCGACACCGCCAATGTCGACCCCGAGGTCGCCACGATCTGCGGCCCCCAGCTTGTCGTTCCGGTGATGAATGCGCGTTTCGCGCTGAATGCGGCCAATGCGCGTTGGGGCAGTCTTTATGACGCGCTTTACGGCTCGGACGCGATGGGGTCGCTGCCCGAAGGCAAGGGCTACGACCCGGCGCGTGGCGCGCAGGTGATCGCATGGGCCAAGGGGTTTCTGGATCAGGCCGTGCCCCTGCACGATGCCAGCCACGCCGATGTGACCGGCTATGCGGTCAGGGACGGCCAGCTTCTGGCCACCACACCCAAAGGGGAAACCGGGCTGGCCGACGCATCCGCCTTTGCCGGCCATATCGGGGATGCAGGCGCGCCCTCGGGTATCGTGCTCAGCCATAACGGGCTGCATCTGATCATCGACATCGACCCCGGCCACGCCATCGGCAGGACCGACCCGGCCGGGGTCAGCGATCTGCGGCTGGAATCCGCGATCTCGGCCATCATGGATTGCGAAGATTCGGTCGCCGCCGTCGATGCGCCCGACAAGGTGCTGGCTTACGGCAACTGGCTGGGGCTGATGGATGGCTCGCTTGAGGATACGTTCGAAAAGGGCGGCCGCCAGATGACGCGGCGTCTGGAAGGCGATATCGCCTTTACCGCGCCCGACGGCAGCCCGGCCAGCCTGAAGGGGCGCGCGCTGATGTTCGTGCGCAACGTGGGCCATCTGATGACCAACCCCGCCGTTCTGACGCCCGAGGGCGCGGAAATCCCCGAAGGCATCATGGATGCGCTGTTCACCGTCACCGCCGCGATCCATGACCTGAAGGGCGCAAGGGCCAATTCGGCGGCTTCCGTCTATATCGTGAAGCCCAAGATGCACGGCCCCGAAGAGGTCGCCCTGACCGACCAGATCTTCGGCGCGGTCGAAGATATCCTTGGCCTGCCGCGCCACACGATCAAGATCGGCATCATGGATGAGGAACGCCGCACCTCGGCCAATCTCAAGGAATGTATCCGCGCCGCCCGCCACCGCGCGGCCTTCGTCAACACCGGCTTTCTGGACCGCACCGGGGACGAGATACACACCTCGATGGAAGCGGGCGTCATGAAGCGCAAGGCCCTGATGAAAGACGAGACGTGGCTGTCAGCCTATGAGGATCGCAACGTCGATATCGCGCTTGCCTGCGGCTTTCAGGGCAAGGGCCAGATCGGCAAGGGCATGTGGGCCATGCCCGACCGGATGGCCGCCATGCTGGAAGCCAAGATCGGCCATCCGAAATCGGGGGCCAATTGCGCATGGGTGCCCTCGCCCACGGCGGCCACGCTGCATGCCACGCATTACCATCAGGTCAATGTCAAGGAGCGCCAGAACGAGATCCTGAAACTCGCCCCGCGCCGCAAGCTGGCGGAACTGCTCGAAATCCCGCTCGCGCCGTCGAACCTTTATCCTGATGACGAAATCGACGCCGAAATCCTGAACAATGCCCAGGGGATTCTGGGCTATGTGGTGCGTTGGATCGATCAGGGGGTAGGCTGCTCGAAGGTGCCCGACATCAATGATGTCGGCCAGATGGAAGACCGCGCGACCTGCCGCATCAGCGCGCAGATGCTGGCCAACTGGCTGCATCACGGCGTGGTCTCTGACGCCCGCGTGATGGCGGCGATGGAAAAGGCAGCCGGTATCGTGGACCGCCAGAATGCCGGCGACCCGGCCTATCTGCCGATGCAGGGCAACCCCGATTCACTGGCCTTTCAGGCGGCCTGCGATCTGGTCTTCAAAGGCCGCGAACAGCCCTCGGGCTATACCGAGCCGCTGCTCCACGCCTATCGCCGCCGCTTCAAGGAACAGCACGGCGTGACCTGAACCATGCGCGCCGCGCCCATTTGCCGGGCGCGGCGCCTGCTTCTTCTTTGACGGAATGGCCGCAGCCGCCTAACTGCCGCGATAGGTGGAATAGCCATAGGGCGACAGCAGCAGCGGCACATGGTAATGGCCCGTCTCGGACATGGTGAAGCGCAGCGGGATCAGGTCCAGAAAATCGCGCTGACCAAGGTAATCGCCCGCGTGAAAGACCAGCTCATAGGTGCCGGTGGCGAATTCGTTTTCGGGCATGATCTGCGCATCGGTCCGCCCGTCGGCATTCGTGACCACGGTTTTCAGATGCTGGCGCGCGTCGTCCTTGATCCGGTAAAGCGCGATCTTCAGCCCCGCCGCGGGCCTGCCCTTCGCGGTGTCCAGCACATGCGTGGTCAGATATCCGGCCATCCCCGCCCTCCTTTTCCATGTTTGCGCCATGGTTTCACGCATTCCACCCGATGAAAAGCGCGGATAGACTGCACGCGCCACAAGGAAAGGCCAGCAGATGAACCGTTACCCCCGAGACATGCGCGGCCATGGCCCCACCCCGCCCGATCCGCAATGGCCCGGCGGCGCGAAAATCGCCGTGCAATTCGTGCTGAACTATGAAGAGGGCGGCGAGAATAACATCCTGCACGGCGATGCCGGGTCAGAGGCCTTCCTGTCCGACATCGCCGGTGCCGCGCCATGGCCGGGGCAACGGCACTGGAACATGGAATCCCTCTATGAATATGGTGCGCGGGCGGGTTTCTGGCGGCTTCACCGGATGTTCACGGGCGCGGGCGTGCCGGTCACGATCTACGGCGTGGCCTCGGCCCTTGCGCGCAGCCCCGAACAGGTCGCGGCCATGCAGGCGGCAGGGTGGGAGATCGCCAGCCACGGGCTGAAATGGGTCGAGCACAAGGACATGCCCGAGGCCGAGGAACGCGCCGCCATAGCCGAGGCCATCCGCCTTCACACCGAAGTCACCGGCACCCCGCCCGAGGGCTGGTATACCGGGCGTTGCAGCGTCAATACGCTGCGTCTGACGGCTGAAACCGGGCAATTCGCCTATGTCTCGGACGCATATGACGACGATCTGCCTTACTGGCGGCATATCGGCGGGCGTGACCAGCTTGTCATTCCCTATACGCTGGAAGCCAATGACATGCGCTTCGCCACCGCGCCGGGCTATGTCACCGGCGAGCAGTTCTTCCAGTATCTCAGGGACAGTTTCGACATGCTTTACGCCGAGGGGCAGGCCGGCGCGCCCCGGATGATGAGCGTGGGCCTGCATTGCCGCCTGATCGGGCGGCCGGGCAAGGCGGCGGGGCTGAAGCGTTTCCTGGACCATATCGCGGGTTTTGATGGCGTCTGGACGCCAAGGCGCATCGACATCGCGCGCCACTGGGCCGCGACCCACCCGCCGCAGTCGCCTGAGCGCCCCTCGGAAATGGATCGCGATACCTTCATCACCCGTTTCGGCGGGATTTTCGAACATTCCCCATGGATCGCCGAACGCGCCCATATGCTGGAACTCGGCCCCGCCCATGACTGCGCGCAGGGCCTGCATAACGCGCTGTGCCGCGCCTTTCGCAGCGCTACCCCTGACGAACGGCTTGGCGTGCTGCACGCGCATCCCGATCTGGCGGGGAAGCTTGCGCAGGCGAAGCGGCTGACGGCGGATTCAACGGCGGAACAGGCAAGCGCCGGGCTGGATGCGCTGACCGATGCCGAGCGCGCCGAATTCACCCGGCTGAACGCGGATTACGTGGCGCGCCACGGCTTTCCCTTCATCATCGCCGTGCGCGATCATCAGAAATCCGGCATCCTTGCCGCCTTCCGCCGCCGCATCGGCAATGACCGCGACACCGAATTCATCGAGGCCTGCGCGCAGGTCGAACGTATCGCCGCACTCCGGCTGGCGCAGGTCCTGCCATCATGACGGCGCATATCACCGCCCGCCCACTGACACAGGCCGAATTCGCCCCTTACGGCGAGGTGATCGAGATCGAAGGCCCCCCTGACCGCATCATCAATCAGGGGAAATGCGGGCGTTATCATGACCTTGCGCGGCTGGATTTCGGCGGCGGGGCGGCAGGGATCAGCCTGTTTCACGCCGAGCTTCGCCAGATGCCCTATCTTCTGAACATGGTCGAGCGCCACCCCCTTGGCTCGCAGGCGTTCATTCCCATGTCGCAATCGCGCTTTCTGGTCATCGTGGCCGGGGACGCGGGCGGATGCCCCGGCCCCATCCATGCCTTCATCGCCCGCGCAGGCCAGGGCGTAAACCTGCACCGCAATGTCTGGCACGGGGTGCTTTGCCCGCTGGACGGGGCCGGACTTTACGCCGTGATCGACCGCATCGGCACAGGCGACAACCTGCAAGAGCACTGGCTGCCCGAACCGGTCACGGTAAGCATCTGACCCTGCCACCGAAGGGCTACAGCGGCATATGCCGGTTCACGTCCTTGTATAGCAGATAGCGGAACGGGCCGGGACCGCCAGCGTAGCAGGCCTGGGGGCAGAAGGCGCGCAGCCACATGAAATCGCCGGCCTCGACCTCGACCCAATCCTGATTGAGCCGGTAGACCGCCTTGCCCTCCAGCACGTAAAGCCCGTGTTCCATCACATGGGTTTCGGCGAAGGGGATGACGCCGCCGGGCTGGAAGGTCACGATGGTGACATGCATGTCGTGGCGCAGATCGGCGGGGTCGACGAAGCGGGTCGTGGCCCATGCGCCGTTGGTGTCGGGCATGGGCGTGGGCGCGATCCGGTTTTCATTGGCGATGATCGGGTCGGGCGCGTCCAGCCCCTCGACATAGTTGTAAGCCTTTCTGATCCAGTGGAACCGCGCGGGCCCGGTGCCGTCATTGACCAGTGACCACGCCAGCCCCGGTGGGATATA
This sequence comes from Paracoccus sp. (in: a-proteobacteria), assembly GCA_030538515.1. Classification (GTDB taxonomy): domain Bacteria; phylum Pseudomonadota; class Alphaproteobacteria; order Rhodobacterales; family Rhodobacteraceae; genus Paracoccus. The sequence goes on along the minus strand of JAUNTV010000024.1, from coordinate 1,798 downwards.
GGCGTATCCGCCCGGTTCCAGCCGGTCGGTCTTGCCGGCCACGGTCAGGGTGATTTCGCCTTCCACGACGAACAGGACGGCCTGCGCATCCGGTTCGGTTTCGGGGCGGGATGAGCCGCCGCCGGGCAGCACCTCGGCGATATATTGGGAAAACGTCTCGGCGAAGCCGGACATGGGGCGCGCGATCACCCAGAAACGCGCCTTGTCCCAGAACGGCAGGAACGAGGTCACGATATCACTGAACGTGCCCCTGGGGATGACCGCATAGCTTTCCGTGAACATGGCGCGGTCGGTCAGAAGCTGCGTCTGCGGCGGCAAGCCGCCTTTCGGTGCGTAATAGTGACGCCTGGACATGGTTTTCCCCTAATTTCCCGCAGGTTTCATCGGCTGGCCCGCCACATAGCATTGGCGGATGGCACGATCATCGCCCATGATTTGCAGGATGAACAGTTCCTCGGCCAAGGTGCGGGCGCGTTCGGCGCGGATCGCCATGGCGGGGGTGGCGCGCGCATCCAGCACGACCAGATCGGCATCGCTTCCCGCATCCAGCGTGCCGATCTGCCCCGCCATGCCAAGCGCCAGCGCATTGCCGCGCGTGGCCCAGTGGAATGCCGCGAAGGGATGCAGCCGCGCGCCGCGAAGCTGGGCGATCTTATAGGCCTCGGCCAGCGTTTGCAGCATGGAGTAGCTGGTGCCGCCGCCGATATCACTGGCCACGCCGGTCAGCACACCCGCTTCGCGCAGCCCCGCCGCATCGAACAGCCCCGAGCCGAGAAACAGGTTCGAGGTCGGGCAATGGATCGCGCGCGTCCCCGTCTCGGCCATGCGCGCGATTTCACGCGCGGAAAGGTGGATCGCGTGGCCCATCAGACTGCGCGGCCCCAGCAGGCCGAAGCGGTCGTAGATGTCCAGATAATCGCGCGCCTCGGGGTAAAGGCTCAGCGTATGGTCGATCTCGGCGCGGTTTTCGGACAAATGCGTCTGGACGGGCAGGTCGGGATGTTCCGCCGCCAAGGCCCCCGCCGCCTCCAGTTGCGCCGGCGTTGACGTGATCGCGAACCGCGGCGTGATCGCGCAAGTCAACCGCCCCTGCCCCTGCCAGCGCGCGATCAGCGCCTTGCTGTCGTCATAGCCTTGTTGCGCGCTGTCATGCAGGGCCGGGATCGCGCCGCGATCCATCATCACCTTGCCCGCGATCATCGCCATGTTGCGGGCCTTTGCGGCGGTGAAAAGCGCATCCACGCTGCCCGGATGCACGGATGCAAAGGCGCAGGCGGTGGTGGTGCCATGGGCGGTCAGCAGGTCCAGAAACGCGCCCGCAATGGTGGCGGCATGGGCGGGGTCGGCGAAGCGGGCTTCCTCGGGGAAGGTGTAATCGCTGAGCCAGTCCAGCAATTGCGCGCCCCAGCTTGCCACCACCTGCACCTGCGGGAAGTGGATATGCGGATCGATGAAACCGGGCAGGATCAGATGCGGGCGGTGATCGGTCTCGGGCAGGCCATCCCGGCGGAGATCGGCATGATCGCCCATCGCCACGATCCGGCCCGCGTCGATCAGAAGCGCGCCATCTTCGATATAGCGGTGATTGTCCGCCGCCACATCGGGGTCGGCGTGGAAGGACAGAAGCCGCCCCCGGATCAGGCGCATCATGCCAGCCCCCGCATCCGGGCCACGCCTTTCAGGACTTCCTCGGGCGTGGCGGGCGCGTCCAGATGGGGGGCGTGGCGGTAGCCGGCGACGGATGCGACGGCATGGCCCAATGCCTCCCAGACCGAGATCCCCAGCATGAAGGGCGGCT
>JAUNTV010000404.1 GCA_030538515.1 Paracoccus sp. (in: a-proteobacteria) | reverse complement strand
CGAGGCGGTCATCACCGCGCTGAACCGGCAGGTCGCGGAACGCGCCGGGCAGTAACGGGCAGCGATTAAGGCGGATGCCGGGCCACGAAAGGCCCGGCATGTCCATTTCTGAAAGACATGTAGTCGGGCGGTGCCGTGAGTTTCCCGCGCGGGGCTTGTCAATCAGCGGACGTGCCGGACTGGAACCGCCTGCGCTCTATCCACCGGCAAGCGCGTGGCGCGCATCAATCCGTCGGAAAACCGGAAAAGTGGATCAGGAATGTGACGCCCCCGGCCCCTGTGCCAGCCTTGCGATATAGCGGCCACCCACGCGCAGGATGATACGGCGCAGGACCGAGAAGAATCCGTTTGAGGGCACGAAAATCTGGGACTTGAACCAGACAAGGCGGCGTTCCTTTTGGATCAGCGGGCGCATCGTTGCGTCCCATGCAGCAAGATCGGTGCGGACATCACCCATTGATGCGGTCAGCGCCTCACCTAATTCATATCCGCCCTTCAGCGCCATCGTGGCACCGACCCCGGAATAAAGCGTCAGGCACCAGGCGGCATCACCCACCAGCACGACGCGGCCCTGATGCCATGCGGGCATGCGCACCTCATTGACGGAATCGAACAGATAATCCTTGCCCGCCTTTTCAAGATCGTTCAGCGCCGCATCAACGATACCACTGTCGTCCATTCCGGCAAAGACCTTGCGCAGGGTTTCGACCCTTGGCTTGCGGAACTGCGCGTCGATGTCATTCGTGCGATAGGTGAAAAGGGCGGTCGGCGTGTGATCCTGCAACGGGAAAACCCACAACGAGCGGCGGCCATCGTTCAGAATGATGCCGTCCTTGGGGCGGAAGGTCTCCATCTGGGTTTCAAGCTGGTAGGCGCAGATGATCGTGCCAAGCGGGTGCATGAACCGTGTATCCGGGCCAAACACCAGCTTGCGCACCGTCGAACGCAGGCCATCGGCGCCCACGACCAGATCAAAACTTTCTTCGGTTTCCGGGTCATCGGCATGGCGCAGCCGGACCCGCACCTTGTCGCCGTCATCGGTGATAGAAACCGGGGTTGTGGCAAAGCGCACCTCGATCTGGTTGTTGACGGTATGCCACAGCCCTTCCTCGACATCGCCGCGCAGCAGCGTCGCCGGTTTGGTTGGCTGATCGGCAAAGCCCGCGACCTTGATGCGGCTGCCGTCCTTCATCAGATGCCAGTTCTGCGAATCCTCGGGCGTGCGGATGTGGATGTCCTGCCTGACGCCAAGCTTTTCGGCCGCATCCTTGCCGATGTCGTTCAGGCCGATGAAATATCCGCCGGTGCGCCGCGCGGGCGCGCGTTCGATGATGACCGGCTCCCATCCATTCTTTTTCAGCGAGATGGCGGCGGACATGCCCGCGATGCCCAGGCCGACGATCAATGCGCGTGGTTTCGTCATTCTTTCTCTCCTGACGCGGTGATGTGGTTGCGTCCTGCGGCCTCAAGGCCGGCGACGGCAAAACTGTGCAGATGGTCGATCAGAGCCTTGCGCGGCATCTGACGGATTTCATCGGCAAAGGGCGAGGCGTTCGGCCCGACGATCAGCAGCATCGCGCAGGGTGCCACGACGCTGATAAGGCAGCGCAGCAGGGCCGGATCGCCTGCCGGGATCGCGGTGATCTCAGTAAGGATGCCCAGAACGAAGGGTAATTTCATGTCGATCTCGGCCTCGCGCAGCACGTGCAGATGCGAGGATGGGGCCAGGAACTCGCGGCTCAGCACCGCCGCGTGCCATCCCTGATCGGCGGTCGCGCCATCTACCAGACCTTCGATAAGCACCCTCAGCTTGTCACGGGCAGGCAAATCCGCCGCCGCAAGCTGTTGAAGATGTTCGATATTGACAAGCCGTCGATGCGCCTCGACCAGCACCGCCTGATAAAGCCCGCTGCGGCTGCCGAAATGATAGTTGATCGAGGCCAGATCCGCTTGCGCCTTGGTCGCGATCATCTTGTTGGTGGTTTCCGCAAACCCGACCGAGGAAAACAGAACGCCCGCCGCCTCCAGAATGCGGTTACGGGTCGCCTCGCCGTCGGTGCGCAGCATGCGCTGGGTTCTGGTCATCGGCTTTGCGCCCTTTGTCGGAACATCTGGTTGATGCTCTATCAGAGGGCTTAGATTAAATTCAAGTTAAACTTTTTCGGGTGGACATACAGTCGGCAAGCCGCGTACGCGCCCGTCAGGCTGCGGGTGAAAAATCTGCGGTGATGCGCAGGCCGGGGGCGTTGTCTGCCAGCACCAGCCGGTCGCCATCGGCCACGATATCCCACGGATAATCCAGCCCGTCCGCGAC
>JAUNTV010000403.1 GCA_030538515.1 Paracoccus sp. (in: a-proteobacteria) | reverse complement strand
CCTATGCGAACGGGCATCTGCATATCGGGCATGCGCTGAACAAGGTGCTGAAGGACTTCATCACCCGCAGCCAGCAGATGATGGGGCGCGATGCGCGCTATGTTCCGGGCTGGGATTGCCACGGGCTGCCGATCGAATGGAAGATCGAAGAACAGTATCGCCAGAAGGGCCAGGACAAGGACGCGATCGATGTGGTCGAGTTCCGTCAGGAATGCCGCCGCTTCGCCGATGAATGGGTGAATATCCAGCGCGAGGAGTTCAAGCGCCTTGGCGTCACCGGCAAGTGGGACGATCCTTATCTGACCATGGATTTCCACGCCGAGGCGGTGATCGCGGCCGAGTTCATGAAGCTGTTGATGAACGGCAGCCTTTATCAGGGGTCCAAGCCGGTGATGTGGTCGCCCGTCGAAAAGACCGCGTTGGCCGAGGCGGAGGTCGAGTATCACGATCATACCAGCCATACGATCTGGGTGCGGTTTCTGCCGGTGGGGGGGGCGCTTGATGGTGCCTCGGTCGTGATCTGGACGACGACGCCATGGACGATCCCGCAGAACCGGGCGGTCGCCTATCATCCTGATATTGCTTACGGGCTTTATGAGGTGGGTGAGGTGGCCGAGAACGCCACTGCGCAGTCGGGCGAAAAGCTGGTGCTGGCCGATGCCTTGGCCGAGGGCGTTTTGCAGGCCGCGAAGGTCACGGGCCATAGGCGGTTGCGTGATGTCTCGGCCCTTGAGCTGGAGGGGCTGGTTCTCGCCCATCCCCTGCGCGGTGTCGAGGGGGCCAATGGCGAGTGGGACTACGATGTTCCCATGCTGCCCGGCGATCACGTCACCGAGGATGCGGGCACGGGTTTCGTGCATACCGCGCCGAGCCACGGCGATGACGACTATCAGCTTGGCCTGAAGTTCGGCCTGCCGATGACCTATAATGTCGAACCCGATGGCAGCTACCGCGCCGATCTGCCGATTTTCGGGGGCGAGGCGATCATTCTGCCCGATGGTAAGGATGGCCCGGCGAATGTCAGCGTTATCAAGCAACTGGCTTATGCGGGGGCGCTTCTGGCGAAGGGCAAGGTCAAGCACAGCTATCCCCATAGCTGGCGGTCGAAAGCGCCCTTGATCTATCGCAATACGCCGCAATGGTTCGCGGCCATCGACCACAAGCTTGACGATGGCATGGGCGAATATGGGGCGACGATCCGCGCCCGCGCGCTGACCTCGATCGACCGGCTTGTGAAATGGTGGCCTCAGTCCGGGCGCAACCGCATTCACTCCATGGTGGAAAACCGCCCCGATTGGGTGCTGTCGCGTCAGCGCGCATGGGGCGTGCCGCTGACCGCCTTCGTGAAGAAGGGTGCCAAGCCCACCGATGCCGATTTCCTGCTGCGTGATCCGCGCGTCAACAGGCGTATCACCGACGCGTTCGAGGCCGAGGGCGCCGATATCTGGTATCGTGATGGCTTCAAGGCGCAAATGCTGGACGGGATCGTCAATCCCGACGATTACGATCAGGTCATGGACGTGCTGGATGTGTGGTTCGATTCAGGCTCGACCCATGCTTTCGTGATCCGCGACCGGGCCGATGGCAGCCCCGACGGGATCGCCGATCTTTACCTTGAGGGCACCGATCAGCATCGCGGCTGGTTCCATTCCTCGCTTCTGCAAGCCTCGGCCACCAAGGGGCGTGCGCCTTACCGGGGCGTGGTCACGCATGGCTTCACGCTGGATGAAAAGGGCATGAAAATGTCCAAATCGCTTGGCAATACCATCGTCCCGGCCGAGGTGATCAAGCAATATGGCGCGGATATCCTGCGGCTCTGGGTGGCGCAGGTGGATTACACCGCCGATCAGCGCATCGGCCCCGAAATCCTGAAAGGCACCGCCGACAGCTATCGCCGCTTGCGCAATACGCTGCGTTTCATGCTGGGCAGCCTTGACGGCTTTACCGATGCCGAACGCGTCGCCCCCCAGGATATGCCCGAGTTGGAAGGGTGGGTCCTGCACCGTCTGGCGCAACTGGATCACCGGGTCCGGCAGGGCTATGATGCCTATGATTTCCAAGGGGTTTTTCAGACGCTGTTCCAGTTCGCGACGGTCGATCTGTCATCCTTCTATTTCGATATCCGCAAGGATGCGCTTTATTGCGATGCGCCGGGCAGCATGCGCAGGCGCGCGGCGCGCACGGTTCTGGATCTGCTGTTCCACCGGCTGGTGGCGTGGCTGGCCCCGATTCTGCCCTTCACGATGGAAGATGTGTGGCTGTCGCGCTTCCCGTCCGATGATGACAGCATCCACCTGCATGACTTCCCCGTCACGCC
>JAUNTV010000023.1 GCA_030538515.1 Paracoccus sp. (in: a-proteobacteria) | reverse complement strand
AGGACAGTTCGAACCGCACCTGATCGTTGCCCTTGCCGGTCGCGCCATGCGCCACCGCATCGGCACCGTGCTGATGGGCGATTTCCACCAGCCGCTTCGAGATCAGAGGCCGCGCGATGGATGTGCCAAGCAGGTAAAGCCCTTCATAAACCGCATTGGCGCGGAACATCGGAAAGACGAAATCGCGCACGAATTCCTCGCGCAGGTCTTCGATATGGATGTTTTCGGGGGCGATGCCCAGAAGCTCGGCCTTTTTGCGCGCCGGATCAAGTTCTTCGCCCTGCCCGAGATCGGCGGTGAAGGTGATCACCTCGCAGCCATATTCGGTCTGGAGCCATTTCAGGATGATCGAGGTGTCGAGGCCGCCGGAATAGGCAAGCACGACTTTCTTCGGCGCGGTCATGGGCATGTCCTTTCTGATCTGGCGACGGATTATGCGCTTTTGGCCGGTCTCACAAGTGGCGCGTTAAGGGGCTGTTAGCGGCTTGGCGCTATGCTGGCCGGGTTGCAGAGATTCGGGGGCAAGGCATGATCGACTGGAAGCGCGTAGCGGCGCTCAGGGCGGAACTGGGCGAGGCGGAATTTCCGCCCGTGGTGGAACTGTTCATGGACGAAATCGAAGGCGTGGTGATGCGGCTGGCCCATAGCACCGCCGAAAAGCTGGAAAGCGACCTGCATTTCCTGCGCGGAAGCGCTGCCAATCTGGGCTTCGCAAGCTTCGGCGCGCGCTGCCATCAGGGCGAGGTCTCATTGCGGGCGGACAGTCTGGACGGGGTCGATCTGGCCGCACTGCTGGAATGCTACGCCGCCACCAAGCGGGAATTCGTCGCCGCCATGGCCGCGCCGTCAGTGCCGCGGGATGATGATGGCGACGACCCCGCGGAATGGGTCAGATCAGGAACTGGGCAAGCAATTCATCGCGGGTGATGTCCTGACAGGCGAAGCCGCCGGCATCCAGCCGCGCCATCAGCGCGGTCAGGTTGGCCGGGTCCGTGGTTTCGATCCCGATCAGGACCGATCCGAAATTCCGCGCCGATTTCTTCAGATATTCGAAACGCGCGATATCATCATCCGGCCCCAGCATGGTCAGGAAATCGCGCAGCGCGCCGGGGCGCTGTGGCAGGCGCAGGATGAAGTATTTCTTGAGCCCGGCGAAACGCTGCGCGCGCTCCTTGACCTCGGGCAGACGCTCGAAATCGAAGTTTCCGCCCGAACAGATGCAGACAGTGCGCCGCCCTTCCAGCTCGCCCGCCGCCGCCAGATCCTGCAAGACATCGATGGCCAAAGCGCCTGCGGGTTCCAGAACGATCCCCTCGACATTGAGCATGTCCAGAATGGTGATGCTCAGCCGGTCTTCGGGGGGCGTCAGCACCTGATCGGGCGAAAAGCGCGAAAGCTGCGCAAAGGGCAGATCGCCGATGCGCGCGACCGCTGCGCCATCGACGAAATTATCCAGCCTGGGCAGCGTGACCTGGGCACCCGCTTCAAGCGCGGCCTTCAGGCTGGCCCCGCCAAGGGGTTCGGCAAAGACGAAGCGGGTCGCGGGGGCGGCGGTTTCCAGATAGCGGGTGACGCCCGCCGCCAGCCCGCCGCCGCCCACGGGCAGGATCACCAGATCGGGCGGCGCGGGAAGCTGCGCCAGCATTTCGCGCGCGACCGTGGCCTGCCCTTCGATCACCGCAGCCGCATCGAAGGGCGACAGGAAGGTGGCGTTTTCCCGTGCCGCGAAGGCCTGGGCGGCGGCAAGCGTCTGGTCGAAATAATCGCCGGTCAGCACGATCTCGATCTCGTCGCCGCCGAAGATGCGGGTCTTGTCGATCTTCTGGCGGGGCGTGGTGACGGGCATGAAGATGGTGCCCTTTGCGCCGAAATGGCGGCAGGCGAAGGCCACGCCCTGCGCGTGATTGCCGGCGCTGGCGCAGACGAAATGCAGGTTCTGCCCGTCCGCGATGGCCTTGCGCATGGCATTGAAGGCACCGCGCAGCTTGTAGCTGCGCACCGGTGTCAGATCCTCGCGCTTCAGCCAGATTTCGGTGCCGTAGCGGGCCGAAAGATGGTCGTTCAACTGCAAGGGGGTTGCGGGGAAAAGATCGCGCAGGGCGGTCTCGGCATCGGCAACGTCGGTGATGAAATCGGCCATGGGGACCTCGGGTGATGTCGGCCCTGCCTTCGCATGATCACCCTGCCGGGGTCAATCAGGCCCCCGCCCGCCGCAGGGGCCGGGGCCTGATCGGCTGGCTATCGGTGCAGGTTCATCGCGCTGAAATCCTGACCAAGCGGGCCCGAGAGGTCCTCGATCGAATCATACAGAAGCTCAAGCGCGTAATGCGGGTTGTGGACATAGGCCGCGGAATCGGCGGTGACGAATTTCCAGTTATAGGCGGCCTGAAGCAAGCGCGGCGTCCATGCCTGATAGGCGGCGGGGCGGCCGTCGGCCTCATCGGGGCGGCCATCGCCGTTGGTATCCGCGAAGAAATAGGGGTGGCGGTGGCCGTCATAGACCATGGGAACCCCCGCGACGGCCCCGGCATAGTCGATCACCATCTGATGCAGCCGCGCGGCATTGGCGGCGATATCGGCGTGAATCCCCTTGGACAGATCGCCGCTGCCATCGAAGCTGACGCGCGACAGGCGAATGCCTTCCGGCGTGCCGCCTTCATGGCAGGTCAGGCAGGTTTGTTCAGCGACTTCAAGGCTGTGGGGTTCGTGGCAGGACACGCAGGTGGCCAGTGGCCGGGCGTGAAAGAAGCGACCGGAGTAATCCTTGCCCGGATATTGGTAGCCGCCGCCCCCGTAGCTGCCCATCCATGTCGCCGCCGCCACCGCGTAATGCGGGTTCATGAAGCCCAGTTCGGGGTTGGGTGTGTCCTTGTCAGCCGTGCCGACCGCCGCCGCGATCTGCACACCCGAGTTGCGCCCCTGATGGCAGGTCAGGCAGGTGCTTTCGCCTGCCGAGGCGACCGGATGCATCAGCCCGCTTGGGAATTTCACCTCGCGGATGGTGCCCAGTTCGGGGCTGTGACAGGTCGCGCAATCGACCACGCCACCGATAGGCATGGGGGCCTCTGGCAGGCCCGGCGCGCTGCCGTCCAGCCCGTAGAAGGACCGGAAGCCCGCGCCCGCGTGGCAGACCGAACAGACCGGGGGGATTTCGCCCGCATCGTTCCAATGCGTAAAGGAGGGCGAGGACGCGTTGGAGTGCCCCGACCGCGCCCAGTTGCTGATCGCGGCCTGATTGGCGACGGCGATCTGATCGGGGTGAAAGGGGCCGGATTGCGGCATGACGTAAAGCTGCATTTCTTCGGCGATTACATCAAGTTCCGAGGGCGCGTCCGGGTCCTGCGCCTGTGCTGCCGAAAGCGCCGGAAAGCAGGCCGCGGCAGCGATCAGGAAAACTTGCATCCTGGAAAAAGCTTTTCTTCTGAATGACATGCCGCACTCCACTTTGGCTTCATGGCTACACGTTCGCGCAAAACCATGCTATCCGGGAACCGCCAATCCCGCAATCTCGTCCTGCCGCGCCGCATCGGGGCCAGGGGCGGACCCGCGACGGAGACATGATGTTCGGACCGTTTCTTTCCGCCGGCCTCAGGCTGCCCGCCTCGGGCGGATTGCCCGCCGAGGCCCGCGATGCGCTGACCGCCGAGGCAGCCCTGACCCCCGATCCGGGCGAGGCATTGCGCGTGGATCTGCTGGTCGCCGAAGGGGCAGCGGTCACGCAGGGCCAGCCCCTGATGACGCTGCGCGCCGCGCCGGAAATCGCGCTTGTCGCGCCCATGGCCGGGCGGGTGGCGCGGATCGATCTGGGGCCGGGCCGGGTGCTGTCGCAACTGGTGCTGTTTCACGATGCGGCGGGCGGGCGTCACGCATTCGACCTGACCGGTGCCGGGGCGGGGGCGGGCGCGCTTGCCCTTCTGATGCAGGGCGCGGGGCTTTGGCGGCGGTTTCGCAGCCGCCCCTTCGGGCGCGCCCCGAAAGCGGGCGAAACCCCCGCGGCGATCGTCGTCATGGGCTATGACAGCACGCCCGACGCGCCGCCCGTGACCCTTGCGCTGGCGGGGCGCGAGGATGATCTTATGCGCGGGCTGGCCGCGCTTTCGCGGCTGACAGAGGGGCCGGTTTTCTATGCCGCGCCCGACAGGCCCGCCGATCTGCCCGACGCCATCCGTTTCCAGCGCTGCGGTGTGACCCATCCGCAGGGGCTGGCGGGGATGGTCGTTCACCGGGTCTTTCCCGCCAGCGTCGCGGCCCCGGTCTGGGACATTCATGCCGAGGATCTGGCCGATCTGGGCGCGCTTCTGGCGACGGGGCACCTGCCGGAAACGCGGCTTGTCTCGGTCACAGGGGATGCGCTGCGCGAGGCGCGGCTGCTGCGCTGCCAGCACGGTGCCGATCTGCGCGGCCTCAGCCAAAGCGTGCTGCGTCCCGGCCCGCATGAGGTGCTGAGCGGATCGGTGCTGGATGGCCGGCCCGCGCATTGGCTGGGGCCACGCGACCGTCAGGTCAGCGTGCTTGGCCGCGCAGGCGGGGCGGGCGGTCAGGCGCATTGGTTCCGCGCCGCGCTGAACCGTGCCGCGCGCCATGCCCCGATCATCCCGACCGCCGCGCTTGAGCAATCGCTTGGCGGCGGCCTGCCTGCGGCGGCGCTGATCCGGGTGCTTGCCTCGGGCGATCAGGAAGGCTTCACCCGGCTTGGCGGGCTGTCGCTGACCGAAACCGATATCGCGCTTGCCGATTACGCCACCGGCGCGCGCCCGCGCCTTGCCGGGCAATTGCGCGCCATGCTGGACCGCATCGCGACCGAGGAGAACGCGCTATGAGGCGCGGGCTCTGGGATCGTGAGATGGTGGCGCTTCTGCTGCTGTTCGCCTTGCTGCCGATGCTGCTGGCATGGCTGTGGTTCGGCGGGACGGCGGCGCTTGGCCGGCTGATCTTCACGCTTGTCATCTCGGGCCTGTGGCATCTGATCTTCATGCTGGCCCGCGCGCAGCCGCCTTCCTTCGCGGGCGCGCTGACGGCGCTGGCGGTGGCCATGCTGGCCCCGGCAGAGCTAAGCCTTTTCCAGCTTGTTCTGGGCATCAGCTTCGGGTCGGTCATGGCGGAACTGGTCTTTGGCGGCTGGGGGCGCAATGTGCTGAACCCCGCCACGGTGACGCTGGCCTTCCTGGGCTTCGGCTTTCCGGCTGCACCCTGGCCGGAATTCGCGGCCCCCGTCGCATGGGCGGCCATTCCGGCGCTGGCGATCGGCGCGTTTTTCGGGGTGATGTCGCTGCGCCTGATCGCGGGGGCGGTGCTGGTTGGCGTGCTGGCCCATCTGTCGGGGCTGGCGCTTTACGGCGTGCTGCCCGTCGCCGGGATCGTGCTGGCGCTTCTGGTCGCCGATCCGGTCGCCAGTGCCTCGACCCGGCTGGGGGGCTGGCTGAACGGCGCGCTTTACGGGGCGCTGATCGTGCTGTTCGCGGGCGGCTGGCAGGGGGCTGCCCCGGCGCAGATCGCCGTTTCGGCGGCGTTTCTGGCCTCGCTCGCCGCGCCGCTTCTGGATGATATCGCGGTCTCGCTTTGGGCCACACGCAGGAGAAGACGCCATGGCTGAGATGAACCCGATCACCCTTTGGCGGCGGATGCTGGCCCTGCCCAATGACAGCCGCGCCAAGACGCTGGCGGTGGCGCTGATCGTCTCGGTCGTCTGCGCGCTTATGGTCAGCGGGGCCACGGTGCTTCTGCGCCCCATACAGGCCGCCAACCGCGCCGCCGAGCAAGAGGCCCGGCTGGAGGCGCTGATCGCCGGCATTCCCGGCATGTCCACCCTGCTTGAGACCGAGGGCGGCACCCTGTCCACCGTCATCGTCGATCTGGGCAGCGGTGCTGCGGCGGCCGATGTCACCCCCGCCACGCTTGGGGCCAGCCTGCAAGACAGCGCCAACTGGACCGGGCTGAGTGCCGCGCAGGATATCGCCGGCCTTGGCCAGCGGCCCGATTTCGCGCAGGTCTATTTCCTGCGCAATGCGCGTGGCGATATCTCGGTGGTGCTGCTGCCGGTCAGCGCGCAGGGCTATAACGGCCCGATCAACGCCATTCTTGCGCTGCGCGGCGACATGACCACCATCGCGGGGCTTGCCGTGATCGGCCAGTCCGAAACCCCCGGCCTTGGCGCCCGGATCGAGGAACCGGCCTGGCTCAGCCAGTTCGCGGGCAAGCAGGTGGCCGATGCCAGCGGCGCACTGCGCTTTGCCGTGGCGCGCGGCATCGCGGGCAACGAATACGAGGTCGACGGCATCACCGGTGCCACCCGCACCTCGAACGCGATCACCCGGATGATACATTTCTGGCTTGGCCCGGACGGTTACGGCCCGCTGCTTTCAGCCATCCGCCGGGGGGAGTTCTGAGATGAGCGCCCGCGCGCCCCTGCTTTCCATCCTGACCGATCCGCTTTTGCGACAGAACCCGGTCACTTTGCAGATCCTCGGCATCTGCTCGGCGCTGGCGGTGACGACCTCGGTTGCGACGGCGCTTACCATGTCGGCGGCGCTGACGGCGGTGCTGGTCATGGCGGCGGGGATCATCAGCCTGATCCGCAACCATATCCCCGGCGCGATCCGGCTGATCGTGCAGATCGTGATCGTGGCATCGCTGGTGATCGTGATCGACCAGATCCTTCAGGCCTATCTTTACGATATCAGCCAGCGGCTTTCGGTTTTCGTCAGCCTGATCACCACGAACTGCCTTGTTCTGGGCCGGACCGAGTCGTTCTCGCGCCACAACCCGCCCTTGCGCGCCATGGTCGATGCGCTTGGCAACGGCCTGGGCTATTCGCTGGTGCTGATCGTGATCGGCGCGCTGCGCGAGCTTTTCGGGGCCGGTGCGCTGCTTGGCTGGCAGGTGCTGCCGACGGTGGATCAGGGCGGCTGGTTCACGCCGCTCAATCTGATGCTGATGGCGCCTTCGGGCTTCTTTCTGCTTGGCGGGCTGGTCTGGGCGATCCGCGCGACCCTGCCCGAACAGGCCGAGGCACCCGAGTTCCTGCCCCCCGACCGGCCGGAGGATCTGGCATGAGCGATCTGTGGCATCTTTTCCTGCGCGCGGCCTTTGTCGAGAACATGCCGCTGACCTTCTTTCTTGGGCTTTGCACCTTCATCGCGCTGTCGCGCAAACCCGCGCCCGCGCTTGGTCTGGGGCTTGCCATGATCGCGGTGATGGGCGTCACGGTGCCGCTGAACTATCTGGTCTATCACCTGTTTCTTGCGCCCGGTGCATGGGCCTGGGCGGGGCTTGCCGACACCGATCTGTCCTATCTCAAGCTGATCGCCTTCATCGGGGTGATCGCGGCGACGGTTCAGGTGCTTGAGATGGTGCTCGACCGCTTTTTCCCGGCGATCCATGCCAGTTTCGGCGTGTTCATGCCGCTTCTGGCGGTGCAATGCGCGATCTTCGCGGGCAGCCTTTTCATGGTCGAACGCAATTACGACCTGGCCCAGTCGACGGCCTTCGGGCTGGGCGCGGGCACCGGCTTTGCGGTCGCGGTGGTCATGCTTGGCGCGATCCGGGCGCGGCTGGCCTATGCCGATCTGCCCAAGGGGCTGCGCGGGCTTGGCATCGCCTTCATGCTGACCGGGATGATGTCGCTTGGCTTCTCGGCCTTCGCGCAGATGGTGGCATCATGACCGAGATCCTGCTTGGCGGGCTGATCATCGTGGCGCTGATCGCGGCGCTGACTGCGGCGCTTCTGGCCGCGCGCCGCCGGCTGATCCCGCCCGGCGCGCTTCTTGTCACCGTCAACGACAGCCAGCAGATCGAGGCCGCGCGGGGCGAAAAACTGCTGGGCGTGCTGCATGGCGCGGGGATCGGCATTCCTGCGGCCTGCGGCGGGGCGGGGACCTGCGGGCTTTGCCGGGTGACGGTGGAAGGCGACGGCGCGGGGCAGGCGCAGGCCACCGAAAAGGGCATCCTTTCGGCGGCCGAGCGCAAGGCCCATGTCCGTCTTGCCTGTCAGGCCAGCCTGCGCGGGCCCTGCGCGGTCAGCGTGCCGCAGGAATTCCTGGGCGCAACGGGCTATCGCTGCAAGGTCATCTCGAACCGCCAGCTTGCGCCTTTGATCCGCGAACTGGTGCTGGAACTGCCCGAGGGCCAGCCCTTCGAGTTCCGCGCCGGTGGCTTTCAGCAACTGACCGCGCCGCCCTATCAGCTTGATTTCAGCCAGATCGACCTTGAACCCGAATTCCGCGAGATCTGGCACCTGTCCGACTGGCCGACCATGCGCGCCCATTCCGCGGAACCGGTGACGCGGGCCTATTCCATCGCCAACCGCGCCGGGGATACGGGACGCGCGGTGTTCAATATCCGCCTTGCCGTGCCCCCCGCCGGTCAGGAACGCGAGGTGCCGCCCGGCATCGTCTCATCCTGGCTGTTCGCGCTGAAACCGGGGGATGAGGTCGAAACCTCTGGCCCCTTCGGTGATTTCCACGTCCAGCCCACGCAGCGCGAGATGATCTTCATCGGCGGGGGTGTCGGCATGGCACCCTTGCGCGCGATGATCCATGAACAGATCAACCTGCGCACGCCCCGCAAGATGCGCTATTTCTATGGCGCGCGCTCGGCCATCGATCTGTTCTATACCGAAGAATTCGACGCCATCGCCGCCGCCAACCCCAATTTCGAATGGACACCGGCGCTGTCGGACCCCGCGCCGGGTGATCGCTGGACGGGGGCGACGGGCTTTATTCATGACACGGTGCGCGCGGCCCTGGCCAGCCATCCCGCGCCCGAGGATTGCGAATATTACCTCTGTGGACCGCCGGTGATGATCTCGGCGGTGCTGAACATGCTGGCCAAGCTGGGGGTAGAACCGCATTCGATCTTCAACGATGATTTCGGAGGCTGAATCATGCCCATCCACCCGACCCGCCGCCAGATGATCGCCCTGACCGGGGCGGCGCTGCTGGCCAGCCCGGCTTATGCGCGCGGCGCGGACCCCACGCAGGCGACGGGCGGGCGCGCCTTTGCCAGCCATTGGCGCATTACCGGGCCTGCCGGGGCCGATATGGACGCGCTGCGCCCCGCCGTTGAACAGATCATCGCCATGGTCGACCGCCAGATGTCGCCATGGCGCGCCGACAGCGAGCTTTCGCGCTTCAACGCGGCGCGGCGCGAAAGCCCGGCCTCGGGCGATCTGGCACGGGTCGCAGGTGCGGCGCTTGAGATCGCGCGCGCCAGCGACGGCTGGTTCGATCCCACGGTTGGCCCCCTGGTCGCGCGTTGGGGCTTCGGCCCGATCAGCACCGCCGATGCCGGTCAGCTGGGGCGCTGGCAGGGGCTGAGCGTGGCCGGCGACCATCTGGCCAAGGATGCGCCGGGCCTGAGCATGGATCTGTGCGGCATCGCCAAGGGGCGCGCGCTTGATCTGATCGCGGCGCATCTTCAGGCTGCCGGTATCGGGGATGCACTGATCGATCTGGGGGGCGAACTGTCAGCCCTTGGCAGCCACCCTTCGGGGCGCGACTGGCAGGTGGCGGTGGAAGACCCGCGCCCGGATCATGGCGGCGGCGCGGCCGGGATGCGCCTGCCCGGGGGTATGGCGGTCGCCACGTCGGGCCTTGGGGCGCAGGGTTATGATATCGGCGGGGATCGCTACAGCCATATCATCGACCCCCGCGCCGCGCGCCCGGTTGCGGGGCGGCTTGCCTCGGTCTCGGTGCTGGCCGCCAGCGCGATGAGGGCCGACGGATGGGCCACCGCGCTTCTTGCTGCCGGGGCGGATCGCGGCCCGGAACTGGCGCGCGCGCAGGGGCTGGCGGCGCTGTTTCTCTTCGGGGATGATGCGGGCCTTGCGCGGATGACAACCGGCGGCTTCGACCGCTATCTGATCTGACGGGAAGGGGGCAGCCGATGGCGGAATTTCTTGTGGCGATCGTGATCATGCTTCTGGGGGTGGGGGCCCTTGGCATTGGCCTGGCCTTCGGGCGCGGCCCGCTCAAAGGGTCATGCGGGGGGATGGCCTGCCTGAAGGATGTCGCCTGCGAGGGCTGCCCCAACCGCAAACCGGGGGCAGGGGCATGAGCCGCGACGATACGATCCGAAGCCTCGTGAGCCGGGATTTCCCGGTGCTCACGCCTGAAATGCCGATCCGGCGCGCCGTGGCGATGCTGGTGGCGCAGGATGCCGCCGCCGCCCCGGTGGTCGATGACAGTGGCGCGCTGAAAGGCGTGCTGAGCCAGAAGGATTGCTTCCGCCCGACGCTCAACGCCAGCTATTATCAGGAATGGAAGGGAAGCGTGGGGGATTTCATGTCGCCCGATGTCGTCACGCTGAGCGCCGATACCGATATCACCGCCGCCGCAGAAGCTTTCCTGGCCCATTCGCACCGGCTTTTCCCGGTGATGGAGGGGGATCAGCTGATCGGCATGCTGCGCCGCCCGGACCTGCTCAGGCGTCTGGTCGAGATGGGCTGAGCCCTGCCCCATGACCTGCCCGCCCCTTCAGGCGCGGCGGTTGCAGGTCATCGGTGCCCGGATCAGGGTTTTCTGGCGCGGATCATGGCGGTGGCGCCGCTGATGTCGGGAAGGATCTCGCCGGCGTGAAGGCGCTGGAGAAGGCGCGCCTCGGCCTCTTGCAGCTCCAGCGTGCGGGTGATGGTGGCATCAAGCGTTCCGGGGGGCAGCACGGTCACGCCGTTTTCATCCGCCAGCACCGCATCGCCGGCGTTGATGCTTACGCCTCCGATTGCCAGGGGATGGTTCATCGCCCCGCCGAGATCACGCATTTTCGTGGTCCGCGCCGCCAGCCCGCGCGACCAGACGGGCAGCCGGCGCGCGCGGATGGCAGCGATATCGGTGGCCATGCCGTCGATGATCACGCCGGCCAGACCGGCGATAAAGGCGGCCTCGGTCAGCACGCCGCCCCAGCAGGCGTGCCCCATATCGCCCTGCTGCGAGATCACCAGCACATCGCCGGGCCGGATAAGCCGCATGGCGTGGTTCAGAAGCACCCCGTCACCGGGCGGCAAGGACAGGGTGATCGCCGTGCCCGCGATCCATGCGCCTTCCAGCCGGCAGGCGATTGCGGGGTCAAGAAAGCCCTCGTCACGGAAATGCCCGATGGTGGCGGGTTCGCATTGGCGCAGCCGGGCAAGGGTCGCGGCATCGATCTGGGCGGGCATGGGGGCGATGTGATACATGATTTCCATCCGGGTCAGATCAGGCTGGGCAGCCATGTGATGAGCACGGGGAACACCGCAAACAGCACCAGCCCGATCAGGAAACACAGCACGATCGGCATGGCGGCGGCGAAGATCATCGGCATCCTCAGCCATGGCGCGCTGCCTTTCGCGGCGAACAGGTTATAGCCGAAGGGCGGCGTCAGGCTGCCCACGGCAAGGTTGATCAGGAACAGGGTCCAGAACCAGACCGGATCGAAGCCGTAAAGCTTCACGATGGGGGCATAGATCGGCACGACCACCATCATGAAGGCGATCTGATCGATGAACATGCAGGCGATCAGCGGGATCAGCATCAGGATGATCAGCATGATCACCGGCCCCGCATCCAGTTCCGTCGCGGTCTGGACAAGGCCCGCCGTGGCCCCGGTGAAGGACAGAAGCTGGCTGAAGAACTTCGAGCAGGCCAGGATGGCGATGATCATCGCCGCGATTCCAAGCGATGAAAGCACCGAATCCCACGCCATTTTCAGGCTGAAGCGGCGATAGATCATGGCCACCACCACCGCCCCCGCGACGCCGGTTGCCGCCGATTCCGATGGTGTGGCGATGCCAAGCATGATCAGCCCGAGCACGGCGAAGATGATGATCGAAAACGGCAGCATCCGTGCCAGTGCGCTCAGGCGCTCGGCCCGGCTGCGGGTGGTTGCGCCCTCGGTGGCCATGGGCGGGGCAAGCGCGGGGTTCAGGCTCAGCCGCAGCATCATGTAGCCCAGAAACAGCGCGGCAAGGATCAGCCCCGGCAGGATGCCCGCGATCAGAAGCCGCGCGATAGAGACATCCACCAGCGAGCCGATGATGATCACCATGAGACTGGGCGGGATGATCGGTGCCAGCCCCGCGCCGCCAAGGATCAGCCCGACCGAGAGTTTTTCGTCATAGCCGCGGTCGCGCATCACCGGCAGCGCCGAGCGCGACAGCATCGCCGTCACCGCCAGCGCCGAACCGGAAAGCGCGCCGAACAGCGTCGAAAGCGCCACGACGAAATAGTAAAGCCGCCCTCTGATCCGGCCCATCAGCGTATCGAGCGAATCGAAGATCACATCGATCGAGCCGGACCGGAACAGAAGTTCCCCCATCAGCACGAAAAGGGCGATGGTGGTCAGCGTCTCGGATGTCACCGTGTCATAGATGCTGTTGGTGAACATGCCGAATCCGGCCGGGCCCATCAGCCACAGCGTGCCCGCGACATTGATGGCCAGAAAGGCCGCGAAAATCGGCACGCCGAGCGCGAAAAGCACCATCAGGCTGCCGATGGCAAGCATCAGGACAAGTTGCCAGTCCATGGGTCAGACCTCCGGCTGGGTGCTGGCCTCGGGCGCGGGCAGGGTGCCCGGCCAAAGCGCGGCGCGCAGGTAGTAAAGCGCGGTATTGGCGAAACCGTAAAGGATCAGCCCGGTCAGCCAGACCTTGGGGATCCGCAATGCGAAGGCGGTGGTGGTGCCGCCCGCCGCCTGACGCGCGACCTCATGCCAGATCATCCAGCCCGCGCAGCCGCAGATCAGTGCCGCCAGCGCCGAGACGATGCGCCTTTGCGTATCGGCCAGCGGGGCGGGCATGCGCTCTTCCAGCATGGTGATGGCGATATGGCCGCGTGTGCGCGCCAGTTCCGGCATCGCAAGCGCAGCCACGACGCATAGCAGGTAAGCCACGACCGAGGCCGACCAGAGCGTCGGCGCATTGAAGGCGTAACGCATCACCACCTCGGCCAGATAGCTGACCACGATGCCGCAGAGGGCAAGCCCGCCAAGCATGTAAAGGGCACGGGTAACATGGTCCTGAAGGCGCAGGATCGCGGGCATCATCTGGCTCCGGTGGTGGTGGGGTGGGTGGGGATCAGTCGGTCATGCCGTTTTCTTCGGCGATCTCTTTCATGCGTGCCACGACCTGCGGCGTCTTTTCCAGCCCGAGCTGCCAGATGCCTTCGTTCACCAGCGTGGTGAGATTGGGCACATCCTCGGGCGCGAACCGGGTCTCCTGCATGCCAAGCGCGCGCAGCTCATCCCATTCCTTCACCGCCAGCTCATCCAGAAGCGCCACGCTGGAGATTTCCAGTTCCCGGCCCTGTTCCAGCAAAAGCGCCTGTTCGGCGGCGTCCAGGCTGTTGAACCTGTTCAGGTTCATCAGAACCAGCGTATAGGTCTGCCCGAAGGTCGGCTTGGTGAAATAGCCCGCGACCTCATACCAGCCCAGATCCCGGACCCCGTTCAGCCCCCATGCCGCACCATCGATCACGCCGCGATCCATCGCCGAATAGACCTCGCCCGAGGACATGAGCACCGGCGCACCGCCCAGTTTCGTGGTGATATTGGTATAGGTCGGGCTGCCGCGCAGCCGCATGCCCTGCAGCGAAGGCACCCCGCTGATCGGGTTCTTCAGCACATATTGAAAGCCGGAGCTGCCAAGCGGCACGATGGCGATGACCTTCAGGCCAAGTTCGTTGTAATGCGCGTCGATCACGTCCCACAGCCCGGTCTCGCGGGTCTTTACCGGATCGACGGTGATCGCATCCATGGCCGCGCCGACGCCGGTGGTATCGGTGTGATAGGCGCCGTGCGTGTAAAGCAGGTCAAAGACGCCGGCGGCGACGGGCTGAAGCTGTTCCATCGGGGGGACCACATCGGGGCCTTGCAGCGTGATCCGCGTGGTGCCGTCTGATGCGGTGGCGACCATCTCCATGAAGCGTTCGGCCACGTTCTGGGTATAGGCGGTATTGGTGCCGTAGCTGGTCAGCATGCGCAGATCACTGGCCTGGGCGGTGCCGGCCAGAAGAAGCGCGGTGATCGCGGCAAGGCGGAGGAAGGGGGAAGGGTGTTTCATCGGGAACTCCTGTTGTCGGTCGGGGCCGGGGTGCCGTGCCGGTCTTGCCGCCGGCTTTTGTCGGGGCCGCGCATTGCCCGCGACGGGCGGGGCAGGCGCGGCCCTCATGAGGGGGAATTCTGAAATCCACGGCTGCGCGCTGTCAATCGCACGAAGCCTATGGCTGGCATAGGCGGGGGCGGCGGCGTTCTTGCCCTTCCGGCGGCGGCAAGGCAAGAACGGGGCGGCTATTGGCTGAAATTTCGCGCAACACCCGAAGATCAAGGAAGGGAATACCATGTCCATCACCCGTATCGGCAGCGGCCCCCGGATGAGCCAGATCGTCATTCACGGCGATACTGTCTATCTGGCCGGTCAGGTCGGCACCGAAGATGCCGATATCACCACGCAGGCCAGGGATGCACTGGCCCAGGTCGACGCGCTGCTTGCCCAGGCCGGGACCGACAAGTCGCACGCGCTTCAGGTCACGGTCTGGCTGGCGGACATGGCCGATTTCGCGGCCATGAACGCGGTCTATGACGCCTGGATCGACCCCGCCAACCCGCCCACCCGCGCCACCGGCGAGGCGAAGCTGGCGACGCCGGGCTACAAGGTCGAATTCATCGTGACCGCTGCCCGCCAGGCGGCATCTGCCTGAATTTCAGGCAATGCCTTTCTCTTGGCGGCTCTGGCTTCGGATGATGGCCGGGGACCCGAGTATCTTTGCAAAGAAGAAGCCCGCGCCGTGGGCGATTTCGGCGCGGGCCTCGCGGCTTTTGCTTGCGGGGGGTGGCGGCGCGGGTGCAGTCTTTTCGCTGCGATCTCTGCTAGCGGGAAGCCATCATGCCCCAACGAACGGCCATCGCCGATCTGAACTGGAACCTTCTGCGGACGTTCTCGGTCATCGCGGAAGAAGAAAGCCTGACCGGTGCCGCCAGGCGCCTGAACATGAGCCAGCCCTCGGTCAGTCTGGCGCTGCAACGGCTTGAGGAACAGCTTGGCTGCCAGCTTGTCTTTCGCGGCAGCCGCCATTTCGCCCTGACCCTGCGGGGCGAGCGGATCTATCAGGAATGTGCCGAGATCCTGCGCGGCGTCGACCGCATCGCGTCCATGTCCGCCGACCCCCATGACGAGGAATTCGGCAGTCTCAGCGTCAGCATCATCAGCCGGCTCCGGTCCGCCCTGATCGACGAGGCGATCCGGCTTTTCCATCAGCGCTACCCCTCGACCGATATCCGCATCGAGGTGCGCAACTCGCTGGAAACCGTGCGCCAGATCACCCATGACAAGCAGGGGATCGGCATCTGCCTGCTGACCAAGCCGCTGCCCGGCGTGGTCTGCCGCCATCTTTTCCGCGAGGATTTCGCCGTCTTTTGCGGGGCCGAGCATCCGCTTTTCGGCCGGCAGAAGGTCAGCCCGCGCGAACTCGCGCAGGAGCCTTTCGTGGCCTTCAGCTGCGCCAGCGAGGGCATGGGGCTGGAACCCATGGCCATCTTGCGCGACGGTCTTGGCATGGGGCGGCGGATCAGCGGCTCCAGCCATGATCTGGGCGAGATCAGGCGCATGATCATCGCGGGGGTGGGCATCGGCATCCTGCCCGTCGATTCCGTCACCCAGGAGGTGGCCGAGGGCCTGATCTGGCCGCTCAACCTGCCCGACAACCCCCTGGGGGCGGATGTGTTTCTGGTCTATGCCGACGAGGCGCAGCTTTCCATCGCCGAGCGTAAATTCGTGGCGCTTCTGGCCGAATTGCAGGAGCTTTACCCGAATATGAACTAACCGGCCCGGCCCGGCCTTGCGCTGACAGGCCGGAAGATGCCTGTTCGGGCAAGAAGAAGCGCGCCGGCGTTCGGATCGGCACCTGGCGGGGCTTGCGCCCGGTGGTGCCCAAGCTATGGTGGCGGCCGAGACAACCTTCCGTTGACATGATGACACAACCCACGCAAACCCCTTCCCGAAGGGCCGCGGCGCTAGAAGCCTCACGCGCGCGCGCGCTTGCCCGCAGCCCGGCGCAAAGCCTGCGCCATGCGGTGGTCCAATCCTTGCCCTATCTGCTGGTGATCCTGCCCTTCGGCCTGCTGTTCGGGGTGGTGGCGACCAATGCCGGTTTCGATCTGGCCGAGGCGATGGGCTTTACCGTGCTGGTGCTTGCCGGGGCCTCGCAGTTCACGGCGATTCAGCTGATGACGGAACAGGCCCCGGTCTGGCTGATCATCCTGTCCAGCCTTGCGGTCAATCTGCGGATGGCGATGTATTCGGCCGCGATGGTGCCATGGCTTGGCGGGGCCTCGTGGCCGGCGCGGGCGGCGGTGGCTTACGGGCTGATCGACCAGACCTATGTGATGTCGGTCGAGCAATATCAGAAGGCTCCGGGGCTGAGCCTTGCGCAAAAGCTGGGCTATTTCACGGGCACGGCCATCGTGATGTGCGGGGGCTGGATCATCGCCAGCTTCATCGGGGCCACGGCGGGGCGGGCCATCCCGGCCAGCATCCCGCTGGATTTCGCGGTGCCGATCACCTTTCTGGCGATGGTCGCCCCGGCCTTGCGCACGCCGCCCCATATCGCGGCGGCGACGGTGGCAGTGGTGCTTTCGCTGGCGCTGACGGGGCTGCCTGCGGGCGTGGGGCCGATGATCGCCGCCCTTGCCGCCATGCTGACAGGCGCGGGGCTGGAGACGCTGATGCTGCGGCGGGGGAGCCTGAGATGAGCCATTATTCCAGCACCGAGGTCTGGCTGATCATCATTCTGCTTGGCCTGGGGACGTTTCTCATGCGCTACAGCTTTCTGGGCGCCATCGGCAACCGTCCGATGCCGGTATGGGTGCTGCGAATGCTGCGCTATACGCCGGTGGCCGTGCTTCCGGCACTGGCCGCGCCGCTGGTGGTATGGCCTGCGGCGACAGAGGGGCAGACCGACCCCGCCCGGCTTGCGGCGGCGGGGGCGACCATGATCGTGGGCTATCTGTCGCGCAGCGCGCTGGCGGCCATCATCGCCGGGGCGGCCACGCTGGCGGCGGGGCTTTATCTGTCATAAGTCCTGAGCGAGCCGTCCTTCATCCTGAGCAGATCGCCATGGACAAGGCGCGGGTCGCCGTCGCGGTATTCGGTCGTGACCACGCCGGGCTGCGAAAGAAACCACTGCCGCAGTTTCAGCGGGCTGAACCCGCCCGGCACCGATTGGAAGCCCGGCACCTGACGCAGCACATTGGCGCTTCCAACCGCGCAGAAGGCCTTGTTAACCGGACCGCTGGCTTCCGCGGCGCGCAGGGCGGCCTCGGCCACCTCGGGCGAGACGCGGATGGTGTCGACGGTGACGTAATAGCGTTCGCCGGGCATGTCGCGGGCGTGGTAGTCGATATAGACGTTCCGCATCTCGGGGGTGATGCCGTAAAGCACGTCATGGCGTTCCGGCGCGCGGGGGTGCACGAAGCTGCCCGCCGGATCGAAGATCACGCGCTGGCTGGCGTTGATCATCAGCGCGGAATGCCCGCCCTCGCCCCTCGGGATGCCAACCACCGTCATCAGCGAGATCGAGGGCGGCTCGGCCGAGGTATAGCGCGCGGATCGCACGGCCTCGTCGCTGGCCCACCGGTTATCGGCGCCGCAGGCCGCAAGAAACAGCGGCAGCGCCAGCGCAAGCAGGATACGGCGCAGCATCAGGCGTTCGCCAGCGCCATGAAGACCAGCACGACGATCGAGATGACCGAGACCCAGACGCAGAAGCGGATGAACCCGTC
>JAUNTV010000402.1 GCA_030538515.1 Paracoccus sp. (in: a-proteobacteria) | reverse complement strand
GCGGCGCGCGCGCGATCAGATCGGCCTTCATGGCTGCAAGGATCGCTTCGAAATCCAGCGTTTCGACGACATCAGGGGGCGTCAGCAGGCCCAGATTGATGGCGCTGTAACTCACAGGATCACCCCGTCGATGCGGATTTCGCGGCCATCGGGCAGGTATTCGGCGTCCACGATGATCTCGACGCGGCCCTGTTCCAGATCAGCGGGCAGGGCTTCGGCCTGGATGCGGGTCACGCGCAACCGAGGCTCCCACAGATGCAGCGCCTCGGCGGTCGCGGCGTAAAGCTGCGCCAGCGTCAGCCCGGTCAGGTTGGCATCGACCAGATCAGGCAGCGCCGATCCGTAGTCACGCCGCATGACCCGCGACCCGAGGGGCGTGGTCAGGATGTCGCGGATCGACTGGCGCAGATGCCCGATCCCGTCGAGCGTCTGTCCGGTGCTTGCCGACATGCCGGTGATCGCGGTCATCGCGGCCCCCCGGTGTTGCTGCCCCCCGAGATCACACCGCCATGGACGTGGGCTTTCAGGCTGATCCCGTCCGCGATCAAGTCACCGGCGACCGTCACATCCCCGGTGATGCTGATGCCACCAGGCGCGACGATCTCGGCGCTGCCAGCCCCCAGATGCATGCGGAAATGGCTGGACGTGCGGTCAAATTCGATCACCGTCCCATCGGCGTAGACCTGACGATGCAAACCGGCCTTGTTGCCGGGCGCGGGCGCGCTGCCCGAATAGACAGCGCCCATGATGACGCCCGCCGACAGGTTGCCACTGGGGGCAAACACACAGACCTGTTCGCCGGGTTCATAGGGCCACCACGCCCGGTCCTGACCCGCGCGGGGGGCGATCATCACCAGATCGCCGGTCAGCAAGGGGCCGATCCGAACCCGCGCCGTGCCGCGCGCATAATCCGCCGTCTCGATCACGCCGATCTGGATCACATTCGCGGCGCGGCGGTTAAGCTCGGTGTTGTCGAAGGACCGGCTCATGCGACACCTGCGATCTGCTGATAATCACCCTCATGGCCCGGCCCGACCGCCGGGGCGGTGCCGATCATCACGACATCAGGCATCGCGCCACTGGTGACCCGGCGCAGGATCGTGCCCTCGACAGTAAAGCGCAGCCCGGTGGCAAGCTGATAATCATTGAGCGTGTCGCGCATTTCCATCAACACGCAGCGCGCGGCCTCGGAAACCTGACCCGGCAGCACGTCCTGGGCGACGACAAGCAGGGGGCGCTGCACAAGGTCGGCAAGCAGGGCCTCAAGCGGCAGATCGTCGATGGCGTCGGCGCGCAACTCGGCGCGCACGACGCCGGTCAGTGCGGCCAGATTGCGTCAGTTGTCGCGGACACCGCCCGCCGAAGTAAAATCCAACTTTTCGATCACGATCACCACGGCAGCATGGTCCCAGACCGTGCGGGTAGCCTCGGGCAGGTGCTCGGTCAGGCGGGCATGAAGCTGGTCTTGAAGGCGGGCACGCAGGCGCATGGTCAGATCGCAATCATGGTGATGTCGGCTAGCGAGATGTGGCCGGGGGTTTCGGGATCGTCCGGCATCAGCAGGGCGACCAGCTCATCAAATCGGTTCATCAGGGCATCAACCCGCGCCGCCACGTCCTCGGGGTCCAGAAAGCGGTATTCAACCGAGCCTTCCAGCCGCCCGACCTTGGCCGCGCCATCCAGCGCGAAGGTGTTGAGCCATGGAAAGACCGAGGCGAGGGCGCGAACGATCAGCGCCTCGGTCCAGTCAGCTTCCTGCCCCGCCGGGGCGGTGGGACGCCCCGTGCGGCGGGACAGGTCGCGGGCGGCGATGCCGATATGATCGGCCAGAAGGCTGTCCGGCACCTCACGGGGGAGGTTCGCATAGGCCCGGACAGCCTCCGGGGTGATCGCCGCCCCCTCCGTCATGCCGTTTTGCCCAGCACGGCGGCCTGTTTCACCGCGACCTCGTAATCGACAGCCATGTCGAAAGTATATTCGAGTACACGCTTGCGGCTGTGATACGAACGGTCGCGGCGAATATCGGTGTGGATGCCGACCACAAGGTTCTTCAGGGGCGTGAAGATGACCTTGCCTTCCGGCATGTCAGGGTGGCTCTCAATCGTGTGGCCTTCAAAGCGGCGGGCCGGGCTGTCGAGATTGACGGCGGTGCCGGTCACGGGCGCGTTGATTTCGCGGCTATAGGCGTCCGCGTCGGCCTCGTTCATCAGGAACACCGAGTTGCGGCGGAAGCGCGTGTCAGACTTGTCCTTGATGGCGCGAAGTCCAGCCACCCAGCCATCCGTTGCCGGGTCGATCTCGACCTTGGGGGCCTTGGCGGCGTCCGTCAGGATTTGCACCCAGCCCT
>JAUNTV010000401.1 GCA_030538515.1 Paracoccus sp. (in: a-proteobacteria) | reverse complement strand
CGATCTTCACCTTGCCGGCATATTCATCGGAAAGTTCTTCCAGGGCCGGGCCGATCTGCTTGCAGGGGCCGCACCATTCGGCCCAGAAATCGACGATCACCGGGGTTTCGGACTGAATGACCTCGGCGTCGAACTCGGCGTCGGTGACGGGTTGCGTGGCCATGGGCTGTCTCTCCTGAATGGCGGCCGGGTTTCTGCCGGCGAAAACGGGTCACTAACAGCTAGGCAGCGATGCCGCCGGGGTCAAGGGCGGCGCGAAAGCCCGGCCATGGCGCGATCCAGCAGCGGATCGGGCAGCCAGTCAAGCCGCCGCCCCGCGGTCCAAAGCACCCCCACATCCACCGCCCGCCCCGGATAGGCCCCCCGGATCGCGGCGCGGTAGGCGGCCATCTGGCGCAGGATGCCTTCGGGCGTGGCTTCGGGCGTGGCGGGCAGGGTGGCATTGGTCTTGTAATCGATCACGCTGACCCGATCGGGCGTCACGATCAGCCGGTCGATCACGCCCCGCATGGGGCCGATACCGGGCAGATCGGCGACAAGTTCGACCTCGGCCAGCACGCTGGCCCCTGCGGCGGGCGAAAACAGCGTGGCCAGATCGGGCGCGTCCAGAACCGCCGCCGTCTCGGCCAGCAGGTGATCCAGCGTGGCGCGGTCGGGCAGGCCGCCCTCTGCCCCGGCCAGAAGATCGCGGGCGGCCTGCGGCCAACCGGCGCGCGGCATGGCAGGCAGGCGTTCCAGCAGCAGATGCAGGCGCGTGCCGTAAAGCATCGCGGCTTCGGGGTCATCGCCTTCGGGGCCCGGCAGCGCCTTTGCCCCCCCAAGACCCGAGGCCGCCACGGGCAGTCTTTTGCGCGCCGCCTCGGGCGGTATGGTCCAAAGCCAGTCCGCATCCGCCGCCGCAACCGGCGCGATGCCGGGCGGGGCCGCAAGGGGCGCGGGCCAGTCGCCAAAGCTGTAGCGCGCCACCGGGCCAAGCCCGCCCGAGACATCCGTGCGGATCAGATCGCTGCGCGCCAGCCCTTCGCTGATCGTGCCATACCAGCTTTCGCCCGGCCCGCCGGTATCGCCCGCCGCCGCCACGATCAGCCAGCTTTCCGCCCGCGTCATGGCCACATAAAGCAGGCGCTGGCGTTCCTCATGGTTTAGCCGCGCGGCCTCGGCCACATGGGCTTGCGCGAAATCCGGGCGTGTTCCGGCGCGTTCCGAAAGCATCACCGGCCCATCCTTGGGGCGCAGCATCTCGGGCGGGCGGTAGGCGGGGCGCTTATGCGTATCGGGCAGGATCACCACCGGGCTTTCCAGCCCTTTCGAGCCATGCACCGTCATCACCCGGATCAGCCCCGCGCCCGATCCGGGCTGGCGGCGGACCTCGACCTCATCGGCGGAAAGCCAGACCAGAAACCCGGTGAGCGAGGGCACCTCGGTCCGTTCATAAGCCAGCGCCTGGCTGAGCAGTTCATCGATCCCGTCTTCGGCCTCGGGGCCGAGGCGGGCAAGCAACCTCTCGCGCCCGCCATGACGCCCCAACAGGCGCGAGATCAGCTCGAACGGGCGCAGATGCGTCATGTCGATCATGTCGCCAAGCAGCGCGCGCGCGCCCTCATGCGTGCTGGCGCGCAGCCGCGTCCACAGATATTCGCGCGGCTTGCGGCCATGGGACAGGCGGTAAAGCGCATCCTCATCCAGCCCGATCAGGGGCGAGCGCAGCAGCGCGGCCAGCGACAGGTCATCCTCGGGCGTGGCCAGAAAGTTCAGCAGCGCACGGATATCGCGCACCGCCAGTTCCGCCGCCAGCTTCAGCCGGTCGGCCCCGGCCACCGGCAGCCCGGCGGCCTTCAGCGCGCGGATGATCTCGCCGAAAAGCGCGGATTGCCGGCCTTGCACAAGGATCAGAATATCGCCCGCCGCCAGCGGCCTGACCCCTTCGCGCGTGGTGATCGCCGTGCCGCTGTCCAGCATCTGTCTGATCTGGCTGGCGATTTCTTCCGCAAGCAGGACCGGCGCGGCATCGGGGGCAAGCTGATCGACGGGCTTTTCCCAATCGCTTTCCTCGGGCGTCTCGGGTGCGGCGATGGGCGGCCAAAGATCGACACGACCGGGTCGCCCGGCCAGAAAGGCGCGGTGTCGGCTGTTCTGTCCAAGCGCTGCGCCCGCGCCTTCGAAAACCGCATCCACCGCCCCCAGAACAGCGGGCGAGGAACGGAACGAGAATTCCAGATCAAGTTGCTGCATCGGCTGGCGGACAGCTTCGAAAGCGGCGGCGAACTCGGCCCGGCGCGATTCGAACACCGCAATATCGGCACCCTGAAAGGAATAGATCGACTGCTTCGGATCGCCCACGACAAACAGCGT
>JAUNTV010000400.1 GCA_030538515.1 Paracoccus sp. (in: a-proteobacteria) | reverse complement strand
TGGCAGAGGTGATTGCCATCACTTACTCCTTGGTCGCGGCGTCATCGCCGTCATTGTCTGTTTCAATGGAATCAAAGGCCGATTCGTCGAGATTGTCGATCTCGACCCCGGCATCTTTCTTCTGGCGCAGCATTTCGGCGATCAGCTCATCGGTGAGCATCAGCTTGGCATCGGCCAGCCAGTCGAAATTCAGCCCGATGGTCTGGGTCTCGCCCGCGACCTCGATATTGATCAGCACGTCCTCGCCCTCGACGCCGGCCAGAACGCCGGTGAAGCGCTTGCGCCCGTCGATGGGCTGGCTGGTTTCCAGCTTGGCGTCATAGCCTTCGAAGGTGGCGAAATCCTTCAGCCGCGTCAGCGGGCGGTCGATGCCGGGGCTGGAGACCTCAAGATTGTATTTGTCCTCGATAGGGTCTTCGACATCCAGCGTCGCCGACACCATGGTCGAGATTTCCGCGCAATCATCGACATTGATGCCGCCTTGCGGGCGGTCGGCCATGATCTGAAGCGTCGCCATCTTGCCGCCCTGCAAGCGCAGGCGGACCAGCTCGAACCCCATATCCTCGATCACCGGGGTCAGAATTTCGGCCAGCCGGCGGTCGATGGCGGTCTTTGCGATCAGGTCGTTCGACATGCCTGTCCCTGAAAATGAAAAACGGGCCAACAGCGGCCCGTCGGTGGTTCCGGTGGCGCAGAGGGTGGAGGCCTGCACCGCTGTTAGGCGGCATATAGCGGCGATTCCCCGCGAATTCAAGCCTTATCGCGCCGCCCCCGCAGATCGCGGCATCGTCAGGACAGCCGCGCCCGCAGATCATCCATGACCGAGACCAGTTCGGCCGCGATGCGCGGTTCGCTGAGCGCATGGCCGGATGACGGGATCATGCGCAGCCGGCAGTTCTGCCAGCCCTCTGCCAGCGCCCATGCGCCGGCGGGCGGGCAGACCATATCATAACGGCCCTGCACCACCTCGCAGGGGATATCGGCGATGCGGTCGCGATCACGCAGGATCTGGCCTTCGTCCAGAAAGCAGGCGTTCATGAAATAATGGCACTCAAGCCGGGCGAAAGCGCGCGCATAATCGGGCGAGGCCGCGCCGGGATTGGTGATATCCATCCCCGCCAGCCCGTTTTCCCACATGATCCAGTGCCGGGCAAGGCGGCGCTCAAGGGGTTCGTCGCCGGAAAACAGGCGGCGATGATAGGCGGCGATCATGTCGCCCCGTTCGTCCTGGGGGATGGGGGCGCAGAAATTCTGCCAATGCTCGGGCCAGAACCGCGCCGCGCCCCCGCGATAGAACCAGTCGAGTTCCGCCCGCGTGCCCAGAAAGACGCCGCGCAGCACAAGGGCGCTGACGCGGGCCGGGTGCGCCTCGGCGTAAGCCAGCGCCAGCGTCGCCCCCCAGCTTCCGCCAAAGGCGGTCCATCGGGTGATGCCAAGGGTCGTTCGGATCAGTTCGATATCGGCGATCAGATGGGCGGTGGTATTGGCGATCACGCTGGCATGCGGGCGCGACAGCCCGCAGCCGCGCTGATCGAACAGGATGACGCGGTAATGCGCAGGGTCGAAAAAGCGCCGCATGAAGGGGCTGCACCCGCCGCCGGGGCCACCATGGCAGACCACGACGGGCTGGCCGTTCGGGTCGCCGGACTGCTCGACATAAAGGGTGTGGCCGTCGCCCGTCTCAAGCATGCGGCGGTCGAAGGGTTCGATATTCGGATAAAGGCGCGCTGCGCCGATTTGCCCTGACATGCGATCCATGCTTTCCCTCTATACGCTGTGGCAGGGGGGCGAAAGGACAACCAAATGAACGATAGCCGAGACCCGCAGGAGATCGCCAAGTTCGAGGCAATGGCCGCCGAATGGTGGGACGCGAAGGGCAAGTTCAAGCCGCTGCATATGATGAACCCGGTGCGGCTGGCCTATATCACCGCCCAGATCGCGGCGGAATTCGGGCGCGACCTGACCCGCCCCCGCCCGTTCGACGGGCTGAGGCTTCTTGATATCGGTTGCGGCGGCGGCCTTCTGTCCGAGCCGATGGCCCGGCTTGGCGCGCAGGTTCTGGGCGCGGATGCCGCCGCGAAGAATATCGAGATCGCCCGCATCCACGCCGCCCAAGCCGGGCTTGAGATCGACTACCGCGCCGAAACCGCCGAGGCCCTTCTGACCCGGGGCGAGCGCTTCGATATCGTCCTTGCGATGGAGATCGTCGAACATGTCGAGGGGCCACCCGCCTTCATGCAAAGCTGCCATGATCTGCTGCGTCCGGGCGGGCTGATGGTCATGTCCACGCTGAACCGCACAGCCCGCAGCTTCGCCGCCGCGATCATCGGCGCGGAATGGGTGATGCGCTGGCTGCCGCGCGGCACGCATGAATGG
>JAUNTV010000399.1 GCA_030538515.1 Paracoccus sp. (in: a-proteobacteria) | reverse complement strand
GCGGCGGCGTCGCGACCGAGCGCGCATTCCTGATGGTGCTGGTGATGCTGGCGGCGGTGCTGGTCGACCGGCGCGCGTTGTCCCTGCGCACGGTGGCGCTGGCGGGGGTGGTGATCCTTGCGCTTGCGCCCGAATCGCTGATGACGCCCGGCTTTCAGATGAGCTTCGCCGCGACCGTGGCGCTGATCGTGATCTATCCCCCCTGGCAGAAGCTTGGCAACCGGCTGCCGTGGTATATGCGCCCGGCGGCGATGCTGGTGCTGTCCTCCGTGGTGGCGGGTTTCGCGACCGCGCCCTATGCCGCCGCCCATTTCGGGCGCATGGCGCATTATGGCGTGCTGGCCAATCTGCTGGTGGTGCCCGTGGTCGGTGTGCTGGTCATGCCGATGGGTCCGCTGGCGGTGCTGCTGGCCCCTTTCGGGCTGGCCTGGATTCCCTTGTGGGTGATGGGGCTGGGGACGCGCTGGATGCTGTTCGTGGGCGAATGGATCGCGGGGCTGAATGGCGCGGTCACCTATGTCGTGCAGCCGCAGCCCTGGGTGATTCCGGTGATGACGGCGGGCGCGATCATCGCCATGCTGTGCTGGCGCGGTCCTGAACGCGGGCGGGTGAACCCGCGCGCCATGGCGGGGGTCGCGATGATGGCGCTGGCGGGGCTTTTCTGGCTTGCCCCGCCGCGCCCGCATATCCTGATCGCGCAGGA
The DNA here is from genome assembly GCA_030538515.1 of Paracoccus sp. (in: a-proteobacteria). Classification (GTDB taxonomy): domain Bacteria; phylum Pseudomonadota; class Alphaproteobacteria; order Rhodobacterales; family Rhodobacteraceae; genus Paracoccus. Next base: position 1,702 of record JAUNTV010000399.1, on the reverse strand, counting down.
CGGCGCGGCGGTGGGGGTGCTGACGCCCGAGGGGCGGGCGCTGTCAAAGCCGCGCGGCGGCGCGTTCACGGTGGGCGAATGGCTGGAAAAGGATGGCGACGGTGCCACCCAGCCCGAGACCGCAGCCCGCCCCGGCTGGTCGGGCGAGGGCCGCGCACGCCAGATCAGCGCGCTTGGCCTGAACCTGCTGCACCTGACCGGAAAATCCGCCATCGAAAGCGCCGGACCTGCCTGCCGGGACGGGGCGATCATCGTTTCGGATCAGCGGCTTGACGGGGTAAGCGGGGATTGCATCCTGCTGGATGCGCGCGCCTTGCGCCAAAGCGGTGCCATCGCCATCAGCCAGACCCGCGCCGGCCCCCTCTGGACCAGCACGGCCGAGGCCACGGGGCGCAGGCCATGGGCGCATTAAGGGGGCTGGTGCCCGCCGCGCCGGCGGGCCTGTTTCGGGCTCTGTGGCCGGGCGAAGGCACGAACACGGTTGCGCCTGCTTCACCGGCAGCGCCGTGCATGAATATTGGGGCAGGGAAGACGGTGGTGTCGTGCGTTTCACGGCGCGCGGCGGTCTGGTCGGTGCACAGGCGATCAGGCAAGCGCGGGCGCGACCAACGGGGGATCGACGGCGGCGCAGGGGCTTGGCGCGGATGCGCGAAACCGGGCGCGCAGCCATGGCTATGCCGGGCCATGGCAGCCTGCGGCCTGTTTGCCGAAGGCGGGACTGCTGCCTTGGGGAAAGCCGGTCTGACCGGGCGCGCGGCGCTGACATGCGCGCGGTCGCGGGGCGCGCGCGCGCGCGATCACGGGCTGCCCGGAGACAGGCGGCGGGCAGCCCTGCGGCGGGTCAGGCGACTTCCGAAAAGACCTTTTTCAGCGCCGTTTCAAGCTTTTCGAACATTTCATCCATCTGATCCTCGGTCAGAATGAACGGCGGGCAGAGCACGATGCTTTGCCCAAGCGGGCGGCAGATCAGGCCCTGATCGGTGCAGGTATTGGCGATGCGTTCCGACACCGACAGCTTGCCGTCGAAAGGCGTTTTCGTTGCCGGATCAAGGCAGGCCTCCAGCGCCCACATATAGCCCACGCCACGCAATTCCCCGATATTGGCGGATCGCTCCATGATGCCGCGCAGCCCCGCCTCCATCCGGGGGGCAAGGCGTCTGACATTATCGGCCAGCCCTTCGTTCATCACCACATCGATGGCCTTCAGCGCGATGGCGCAGCCGACCGGATGGCCCGAGGCGGTGAAACCATGGGGGAATTCCTCGATCGCTTCGGCGGCGGCGTCCAGCCGGTCGGCCAGATCGGGACCAAGGATCACCGCCCCCATCGGGAAGAGCCCGGCGGTGATGTTCTTCGACGAAATGATCGCGTCGGGCATGAAATCATAGGTCTGGCTGCCCCAGGTATTCCCGGTGCGCCCGAAGCCGCAGATCACCTCATCCGCGATCAGGGGAATACCGTGATTTTTCAGGACCTTGTGAATGGCCTGAAAGTAACCCTTCGACGGCGGGATGACACCGCCCGCGCCCATCACGGGTTCGGCGAAGAAACCGGCGATGGTGTCGGCGCCTTCGCGGGCAATCACGTCTTCCAGTTCCTGCGCCAGACGGGCGGTGAATTGCTCCTCACTCTCGTCCGGGCGGCCTTCGCGCCAGTAATGCGGGCAGGTCAGGTGGATGAACCCGTCCAGCGGCAGGCCGAA
>JAUNTV010000398.1 GCA_030538515.1 Paracoccus sp. (in: a-proteobacteria) | reverse complement strand
GCGGGCAGGCATAGCCGCACCATACCCGCCCCAGCGCCGAGGTGAACAGGAACAGCCCCAGCCCGGCCATGATGAGAAGCCCGGCGACGAAATAGAATTCATGCGGCCAGATCTCGATCCAGAAGAAGAAGAAGCGCCGGTTTGCCAGATCGACCAGCACCGCCTGATCGGGCATGCCCGGACCGCGATCCCATCTGATCCAGGGGGTGATGTAGTAGATCCCCAGCGTCACCGCCATGATGATCCATTTCAACCGGCGGAACGGGCCTTTGACGGCGCGCGGGAAGATCGGCTCGCGGGCGGCATAAAGTTGTGGCGGCTGGCCGGCATCCTGGCTGGACATGGCATGGCTCCTCATGGCGGTTTCGCGGCTCTAGCGGGCGGGGCGGTTTTTTGCCTTGACCTGCATCAAGCGCTGCGGAAAATCCTTATCTGCAATCCGGGTATTGGCGAAGCTGGCCAAATGTCGCAGCCAGACCGGCCCGGAATGCCGCAAGGGGCGGATGATCTCCGCCCCTTGGAAAGTGGAAGCCGGCCCCTCAGGAAACGCGCGAACAGGACGAGGGGCCGGCGCCATCCCGCGACCCTGGCGGGCCGCGGAATTCGCCTTTATTCACCACCGCCAAGGCTGTGAACATAATAGGAAACGGCGCGGATATTGTCTTCGGACAGGCGCGGCGACCAGTTCGGCATGACGCCGAAGCGCGAGTCGTAGACGGATTGCCGGATCGTGGCGGGATCGCCGCCGTAAAGCCAGACCGCATCGGTCAGGTCGGGCGCGCCCTGGAACCGGTCGCCGGTGCCGTCCTCGCCATGGCAGGCAACGCAGTTGTCCGCGAAGACCACGGCACCCTCGGCCGCCTGCGCCGCGTTATGTTCCTGCCCCGAGATCGCCAGCACATGCTGCACGACCTGGTTGATCTGGGTATTGTCCAGAATCCCGTCCACGCCGAAACGCGGCATTTCGGAATAGCGCGCATCCGGGTCGTCGGTATTTCGGATGCCATGGGTGACGGTGTAGTGGATGTCATCCATCGTGCCGCCCCAGAGCCAGACGTTATCCAGCAGGTTCGGATAGCCGCGAGCCCCCGCCGCCCCCGAGCCGTGGCACTGCGCGCACCATGTCGAAAAAACCGAGCGCCCCGCATTCAGCGCATAGCTGGCCAGTTCCGGGTCATCCCCGATGGCGTCAAGATCGGTCGCCATCAGCCGCGCACGGATGGGGGCGTTCGCCTCATCGTAATGCTGCATTTCCGCGGCGAGTTCCTTGCGGTAATTGGTCTTGAGGATACCCTGCGTCGCCCCGTTTATCAGCGGCCATGCCGGATAGAAGATCGTATAGATGATCCCCCAGACGATGGTGGCATAGAAGCTCCACAGCCACCAGCGGGGCATGGGGTTGTCATATTCGGTGATCCCGTCCCAGCTATGCCCGGTCGAGGGCACTTCCGGCTTGGCCGCGCGCGATTTTCCGGTGCGCGGGCCGACACGCTTGGGTGCATGCAGGTTCTTGCCCTCGGCCTCGCCGGTGGGATGGGCGAGGATATCGGCCTTGTGCGCGTCATCCGCCGCCACCCGTTCCAGCGAAATCTGGTTATCGGGATTGGCAGGGCTGTCATGATCGTCGCTGCCGGACGTGCTCATGGCGGGTTTTTCCTTGTCGTTCTCGGACATTACCGCTCATCCTTCTCGGGGTCTTGCGGCGCGGGCCGCGTCTCGTTGCGGAAGATGCTGCGCGCTGCATCATCCTGTGCGGCGCGCGCGCCGGGGCGGAAGACGAACAGGATCACGCCGATGAAGATCAGAAACAGCGCCAGAAGCGCCCAACTGTCGGCGAATTGTCGCATCCATGTATAGATATCCATGACGCCCCCTAGCGGTTCGGGTCAGGCTCGAAGGTCGAGAAATCGACCATCGTGCCCAGAACCTGAAGATAGGCGATCAGCGCATCCATTTCGGACAGGCCGGGCTGAAGGTCGAAATTGCGGCTTTGCACGCCGGGATAACGCTCTTCCAGCCCGGAAAGATCGGCATCGGGATCGGCCTGCGCCAGGAAATCGGCCCGCGCGGCCTCGATCATCGCATCATCATAAGGCACGCCGACGCGGGCCTCGGTCCTGATGCGCTGAACCATATGCTCACCCGTGAGCATGCGCCGCTCCAGATAGGCATAGCCCGGCATGATCGATTCCGGCACCACCGAACGCGGATCGCGCAGGTGATCGACATGCCATTCATCCGAATAGCGCCCGCCGACGCGGGCCAGATCCGGCCCGGTCCGCTTCGATCCCCACTGGAACGGATGGTCATACATCGATTCAGCCGCCAGCGAGTAATGGCCGTAACGCTCCACCTCGTCGCGCATCGGGCGGATCATCTGGCTGTGGCAGACATAGCAGCCCTCGC
>JAUNTV010000022.1:13439-18521 GCA_030538515.1 Paracoccus sp. (in: a-proteobacteria) | reverse complement strand
AAGCTTGCCGATCACCAGCATCAGCCCGCAGGTGATCAGCATCGCCAGCATGAAGCCGTAGACGACATCGGCATTGTCGCGGAACAGCTCTGGCCCCGGCCGCAGCCCGTGCACCAGCATCGAGCCCATGATGATCGCCGCCACCGCATTGCCGGGAACGCCCAGTGTCAGCGCAGGCACCAGCGAGGTGCCGTTATCGGCATTATTGGCGGTTTCCGGCGCGGCCAGCCCGTCGGGCGCGCCGTAAAGCGCGGGGGCTTTGGTGAAGCGACCCTGCGCATTCCAGGCCAGCAATGCCGCGATATTGCCGCCCAGGCCGGGGATCAGCCCCGCCACGACCCCGATCCCTGATGATCGCGCCCATGTCGGCACCAGCGACGACCAGCTGAAGCCCCCGGCCTTGTCCGAAGGCACGTCGATATGGCCGACATCCTTCTGCGTTCCCAGCTTGCCCCGGATCAGGTCGATCGCGGGCGGGATGGCGTAAAGACCGGTCAGGAAGACGATGATATTGACCCCGCTGAGCAGGTTCACATTGTCGAAGACGTAACGCTCGGCCCCGGTGATTGCGTCAATGCCCACGGTGCCAAGGATCAGGCCCAGACTGACGCCCAGAAAGCCCTTGGCCAGATTCGCGCTCAGCATGACGCTGATCGCGCTCAGCCCGAAGATCGCCAGCCAGAAATAATCAGCCGGGCTGAATTTCAGCGCGACGGCAGCCAGGGGCGGGGCAAGAAACAGCAGCGCAAGCGCGCTGACGCTGCCCCCGATGGCCGAGGACACCAGCGAGATATCCAGCGCGCGCTGCGCCTGCCCCTTGCGCGCCATGGCATATCCGTCAAAGACCGTGGCGATGGCCGCGGGCGTGCCGGGGATGCGCAGCAGGATCGCGGGGATCGCGCCGCCATACATCGCACCGTTATAGATCCCGGCGATCATGCCAAGCGCCGCCAAAGGGTCCATCGCGAAAGTCAGCGGGATCAGCACCGCGATCCCCATGGTCGCGGACAGCCCCGGCAGGGCGCCGACCGCGATGCCGATCATCGTGCCGACGATCATGGCGATCATCACATCCACCGAAAAGACCAGTGGCAGGGCGGCAAGGATATTGTCGAAAACACCACTCATCAGGACATTCCCATCGCGCCAAGCAAGACATCATGAGGAAGCGGAATGGACAGCAACATGCTGAACACCCCATGCAGCAGCAGGCAGAACAGCACCGTCCCGATCCCGATGGCCGGCAGGTTGCGATAGCCCATCAGCAGGCTCATGACCGGAACCATCACCAGGCTTGAGGTGACGAAGCCGAACCGGGTGACGCCCGATACGAAAAGCGCCGCGACAACCAGCATCCCGGCAAAGGACAGGGTGTCGCGCAGGTCGGGGCGGATCTGCGCGCCCGTGCCCGCCAGCAGCCCCCGCAGGGACTGGCCCGCCCAGATCAGGGACATCAGCAGCGCGAAGACCGAGATGGCCACCGGCAGATAGCTTGCCTGCCCCCGATAGGTCATGCCTTCCAGCAGCGCGGCCACACTGATCGCGCCAACCGCGCCTGCCACCGCAAGTTCCAGCAGGTTTCTGTTCATCTGGTCATGTCCGAAGAAAAGGTGGTCAGGCCACGGGCGAAGGCAAGGCGGTTTTCCGGGTTGTGCCGGCGCACGGGCCTTAATCCGACCACGGCTCGTTTTCCCAAAGACCGCGCAGCGATGCGTCAAGCCGTTCCAGTTCCGCCAGAAAATCACCGGCATTCAGGAAATCCAGCGGCAGGTCCTGCTGTTCGGCCCGCTGGATGAATTCGGGGTCCTGAAGCGCCTGGGCCACCGCTTCGGCAAGCTGGTCGCGGACATCATCGGGCAGGCCCGCCGGGGCACCGATACCGCGATCAGACCCGAAAACGATATCATGGCCCTGTTCGGCAAAGGTCGGGATCTCGGGCGCGCCCTTCCAGCGCTCATCGGCCATCTGGCCAAGCAGGACCAGCCGTCCCTCGTGGTGATCGGCGATGGTTTCGCTGACATTCATCGAGGCCATGAAAACATGCCCGCCCAGAACGGCGGCGCGCACATCGGCATTGCCGGGGAAGGGCACATGCTCAAGCTGGATATCGTTCATCCGCTCGAACATGAGTGCCGCGATGTGATCGTCCGACCCGATCCCCGTCGTGCCATAGGTCACGGTGCGCGGATTTTCGCGGGCAAAGGCGATCAGCTCCTCAAGATTGGTGATGCCCTTTTGCGGCAGGACGCTGAATGCGCCGGGATCATAGACCGCCCGTGCGATCGGGGTGATATCCTGCAACGAATAGCGGGCGTTGCGCTGGATCGGGATGGTCAGGATATTGGGCGTGTTGATGAAGCCTATCGTATAGCCATCGGGCCTTGCGCGGGACAGTTCGGTAAAGCCCAGCTCACCCGCCGCGCCGGGGCGGTTGATGACGGTGATCGATGCCCTGTCCCCCAGGTAGCGCTCGATATAGGGCACAAGGGTCCGCGCGGCGATATCCGTGCCGCCGCCGGCGCTGTAGGATACGATCATCGTGATCGGACGCTCAGGATAATCGGCCAGGGCCGTGCCGCCTGCGCATAGCGCGGCCATGGTGGCGGCAATGCCGCTCCAGCGAAGTTTCATGGTTTTTCCCTCCCAGAGATTCGGGCGCGCCTCCAACGCGCCGTCGATGCAAAATGGATACAATTTATGACCCAACCTGGCAAGGCGGTTTCTGTCTTTTTAATTTATTATAATAAAATCAATATAATGATATTACGCGGCCGCAGCGGGTCGGCCGTGTCTTCAAGAATTCCCTTGAAAATGTTTTTTTTATGTATCCTTTAGAGGTGCGCGGCGAGGAGGCCGTCAGATGTGGAGGAAGCCCATGATTCCCGAATCGATCCCTGACAGGATGTTGAAAATCGCGCTGATCGGCTGTGGAGAGGTGGGGCTTGCCTATGCCCGTCACCTGCTTGCCCGCAATGTTGCGCTGACGGTGGTTGATCCCGCCGCCCCGCCGCCCGACCTGCCTTTGCGTTTTGAACGCAGCCTGCCGGCTGAACCCGTCGACGTGATTCTGGCGCCGGTGCCCCTGGCGGTTTCGGCGCAGGTGGCGGCGCAGGCTTACGCATCCTGCAAGGGCGCGCTTTACATCGATATGTCTTCCTCGCCGCGCGAAAGGATGCGCGAGGCCGCCGCCGCCGACTGGCGGGATGATTTTGTCGATGCGGCCATCATGGGGTCCGTGACCCTGACGGGGGCGGAAACGCCGATGCTGCTGGCGGGCGCGCGCGCGCAGGAAGCGGCGGCGCTGCTTAACGGGCTTGGACTTGTCGCAGAAGCGCTGCCCGACAGCGCGCCGGGTGACGCGGGCGCGGTGAAACTGCTGCGCAGCATCATCACCAAAGGGCTGGAGGCACTGGCCGTCGAGGCCTTCCTGACCGCCGAGCGGATCGGCCTTTCATCTGCCCTGAAGGCCAATCTGGACGATATCAGTGCGTATCGTTTCCCCGATTTTCTGGAAACGCTTTTGCGCACCCATGTCCTTCACGCCCGCCGCCGAAGCGCCGAGGTCGCCGCCGCCCTTGACCAGATCAGCAGCAATGGTGCCGACAGCACGGTGACGCGCGCCGTTCTGGCACGCTTTCAAAGAACCGCCGGGGCGCTTGGCGAAACCCCCGCGCTTCCCGCCGATCTGGCCGGGGCGCTGGCGATACTCGCAGCGCCCGCCGACGCCTGAGCCTTGCCGCTCAGGCGTGTCGTCACCGACGGCGCGCGCCCCCATCACATTCCCGTCTCCGAAAGGACCGTCATGACCCTTGGTTTCCGTATTCTGAAACGCCGTCGCGCCGTCTCGGGCGAAATTGCGCGGGCCTTCCGCGAACTGCCCGTCGCCAATGTCAGCGACAGCATGGCGCGCATCTCCGCCGCTGGCCCGCGCCTGCGCCCCTTTCACCGGCGCGGCCTGACCGTCGCCGGGCCTGCCCTGACGGTCAAATCCCGTCCCGGCGATAATCTGCTGCTGCACAAGGCAATCGACATGGCCGCGCCGGGCGACGTGATCGTCGTCGATGCGGGCGGCGATCTGACCAACGCCCTGATGGGCGAGATCATGGTCGCCATCGCCCAGAAGAAAGGCATCGCCGGTTTCGTGCTGAATGGCGCATTGCGCGACGCGGATGAAATCTACGCATCCGGCATCGGCATCTATGCGGCGGGCGTGACCCATCGCGGCCCCTACAAGGACGGTCCGGGCGAGATCAACGTGCCCATCGCGATCGATGGCATGGTGGTCGAGCCGGGCGACCTGATCCTGGGTGACGGGGACGGCGTGGTCTGTGTCCCCTATGACGAGGCCGGGGCAATGCTGCGCGCCGCCCGCGCCAAGCAACAGGCCGAAAAGGCTGAACTTGCGGCGATCGAGGCCGGGACCAACGACCGCTCCTGGGTTGATGAGGCGCTGCGCGCACGCGGCTGCGCGGGGCTGGAAGGCTGAAGCCATGGCCACCGCCGCCCGCCCCCCTGGCCGGGGGTATCGGCACGTCGATGACAAGACAGGTGCTGGCGCGCTTGCCGTCTCGGGCACCGAAAAACCGGTCATGAAGATCAGATGCAATTCGGTTCCGGTCCCGGAACCGAACATCTGGCTGTCGTTTTGGCGGAAAAATACTGCCGAACTGGTGGTCGGATGAAAGGCATGGCCGGGAATTGTTATTGTTGCCGGCGCAAGGCTTCCTGAATGATGGGGTGAAGCGGCAGGTAGAAATCCGTCTTGAGTGCCAATCGTTCATTCAATCCGGCGGCGGGCATTTCGGCAAGAAGGCTCTGCCATATTTCGCGTGATGATCTGTTCTGCTCTGGCTGTGCGGCGATCAGCAGTGGATCGATGGAATCGACATGGGGGAAACCGCGAATGATCCCGGCGCTGTTATGGATCTGCCAGCTCGGCCTGGTTCGGGTGAATTTGGTAATATCCTCCCACGCATAGGCCAGGCCGTCATGGCGCCATTTCCGGGCAGACAGGGATCTCGTCTGGTTCCAGAATGGATGAAAGCCTGCGGCGCTTTTTCTTGTGAATTCGGCATTGATGGC
>JAUNTV010000022.1:0-13429 GCA_030538515.1 Paracoccus sp. (in: a-proteobacteria) | reverse complement strand
TCAGCCGGTCTTCTATCTGCCGGAAGAGATCAGCGTTTCGCTGCCATCCCATCAGAATAAGATATTGCACGCGATAGCGCGGATCGCGATGACCCAAATCAAACGGATAGTTTGACAGCGGCGGGGCCGAAGCAAGGAATTCATTGCGCCGCGCAAGATAACCCTGCCCCGACAATGCAGCGAGGGCCTGAATATGTCCATCGGTCATGGAACCGATGCTTTTCCTGTCTGGGCGCAAGCCGTCTTTGAAAATACAAGAGACCCCGACCATGGCGGCAATCTTGCGCAATGCCGCGCGCCGGCTGCATGTTCTGTGGATCGGGCAAGACATGTTCAATGCCACCATTTTGCTGTCGGCGAAACGCGCCTGCTGTTTGGTTCTCCATGAATTTCTACGAATAACACGTGATACGTGAGACGGCAACCGACGAAGCACACCTTTGCTGTGCTGTTGCCGCTGAATGCAGCGGGCTTGTCAAATTCGAAACTACTATCAGCCATTGGGCGGATGGTTCAGGATCGACGATGAGCATTTGATTTTTTCGAAGAAATCGAGGCTGAAATCCAGGCAAGGTTAATTCGATTGATAACAGCCGAAATCGACCCCCGGAGGGCTTGTCCGGATATTGACCGAACTAGGATTCGTGGTGCCTTGCGGCTGGATCATCGCCATCGTCTTGATGAGCTGTTCCGGGCCATCGGCATAACGAATTCGCCAGCAGGTCATTGAATAGGCTTTCGACACACCACTGATCATCAATGTCCTGTCCACCAGCCGAGGCCAACGGCAGCGACAGGGGCTATGACGCCGACTAGCTGCGCAACGACTATACGATTATCTCGGGAACTAGAAGTCCTCATCGCATTGATATACAACAATAAAATACAGAAACCCTACGGCCGTGTTTTCTGCCGAAATCGCCGCAAGATCGAGAATATGCTCGTCAACGCTATGGTGGCCACGATCATCTGCCGGATATATTCAGAGAATCCTGATCCTGGTTCTGGCGCTGACAATGAGATATGATCATCCTGAATGCGCTACTGGAATTCGATCCCTTCGAACCAGTCTTTCAGAGGGTAAAAGATGGCGCCAGCCGTCATATTTGCAACGCTCAACCGGCCCGCAAGCTCTTTCGTGAACAAAACGGCAGCCGAGCTCACCTTCTCAAGCCGGACGATATCGCGCTGATTTGCTGCCAATAGCTGCCTTTTCTCGTTGTCCGGGGCAATTCTGACCAAACGGTGAAAGCGATCACGCGCCGGGTCGAAGGGGATCAAATATTCCGAATTTTTAAAATCCGTAATATCCTGTTGTTTCCAGATATGCAGAAAATAAAGCGGCTCTATATATTCCCCATAAATATCACGCAGGACTGCCGGGAAAAACGTCACGCCATCGATATTCAGTGGCGCGATCAAGTCGCGCACTCCTTCGCTGACCAGAATGTCTCCGCCGCTGATATTGAAATGACCGATCTCACCCGGCCAGTTATCGCGTCGGCGCAATTCCATTTCATCCATCACGAACTCCAATGGCCGCCCGGATTCGATTGGCCCCTTGGAAGAGGTCAGATCCGCGGCAAGGTCATTCGCTGGCTGAAACCCGGTAAAGCGTGGCTTTCCGTCTGTCAGAGACATATCCCTGGCAAGATAGGTGTAGTCTCTTGTCGCATTATCCATCGGTCATCTCCCTGGCAGAATCATATAAGGTGTCGCAAGCGAAGACACAGAGAAACACCGATGGTGATCCCGGTGGTCTGAACATTCTTGACCCGAGTGGTTGACCGTCTCTGTATTCGAGCAGCCTATCCTGGATTGTGGTCTGAAGTCAGTGGCGACCTGCGTCAGAGGTGCCCTGTATTGATTGATCATTGCTGCCATAAGCATGCTTTTGCGATCCATATCCGGTTGAATATCGTTGGTCGGTGGCCGCTGACGGCAATAATGTTGCAGATCATTGGTGATGTCGGAAATTTCGCGCCGGACAATTTCATGATAACTATAAGATCCCCATTCACGGTTGCCCCGGTGCATCGGACACTTCAAATGACAGGCCAGAAATCCATTATCTGGAACAAGCGCCAGATTCTCTACCACGTTCAACTGATAACCCAACCGCGTCAGGTTTCTGGTCTTGCGCGTTTTTTCCACGCCTTCACCAGAAAGCCGATAACTGCGCTTATTGCAATTTCAATGGCGATGACTGCGACCGATGCAATTCCGAAATGCGCCCAGACCTGAGGCGGAATTGCCGCGCAGATTCCGGCGCAGGCAGCAACGATCAGCGCCGGCCCTTTCGTAAATCCCACGACTTCCAGAACGACCTGCCAACCTTCTGCGTTATTGACGATAAATTCGGCCCAATGGGCGGCCTCTGTCTCATCCTCGATTAACTGCGGTAGAGTGTTGGTGACGAACTCCTCGACCCCGCGCCAGTCTCCGCGGACGAAAGCCTCCAGAAAGCGGGAAATCGCGTTGATATTTCGCAATATCCTCAGCGTTCCCGAGTAAAGTTCGCGCGCGCGCGACGGCAGTTCTCATTCCAGTAGCCTTGTCGCGCAGAGCCCTCTTCCCTTTCTGTGAAAAGAAGGCGCGTAAAACGGTTGCCTGAGCGCAGTTGCACGAGCCATGGCCCTGTCGCACCATAGTCACGTGCCGCCTTACCGCTTAACAAGCTGCAATGGTTCAGTCGCGCCGCGGCGAGCCGCTCGGCCAGATTGGGCAGTTGCGCACCGTCCACCACGGCAAAACAACCCGTATCGGCAGGTTCCAGAAAATCGGCATATAATTGTGGTGGCACATCCAGAACCGGAAAGTGCCCGAACTGGATATCCAGCGGCCGGACACCCGCGATGATCCGCTCGGTCAGAAATGAAGCGCGTGATATAGCCGTGCAGTCGGCCAACTGCGCCCAGAAGTCCGAGTTGTCCTGACCAGAATGCATGCGAGCGGCTTTATTATGTCAGCAGGAAATAATCGGTGATGGTCCGTTCATCGTTCAGGATGAGCAGAGCCAGCGTATAGAGTCAAGCGCATGGCAAGCCCCGCATCGCGGATTGGCGCGTCCTGAGAGGAATAATATTTCTCAATGTCAATGGCTTGCGTCGGTGGTAGGCGCCGAAGGAATACAGGCCGGCGAAGACCCTCTGGCTGAAAGCGTTAGAGCGGCAACGGGGTCTTCGCCCGGATCATGGACTCTGATCTCGCCTTGACACCGACAGGTTCAGCGCCGCTTTATAACGATACGGACGCGATGCCAGAGGATTGCTGCTGAATTGGCTGATCCAGAAAGGATTGAAGCTGATCATCAGTAAATGAGCGGCGCGAATAGCCATGCGGATAGCCAAAACTTAACTGGATATAGGCCTGCGACCAGAAATTGGGGCGGGCTATTTCTTGAAGGCTGAAATCACGCCGGGCTTGGGCATTGGTGTCGACATCTTGTCTTTCGGCCAACACCATTTCAGATCGACAACGTAACTATACGAAAGACAGGAATCGTCGCTGACACAAATCTCCTCGCACTCGTCGAGCGAGATATTGCGAACACCTGCTGAGTCGATGTCACCGCCGAGAAGATCGAAATCATGCCCGCGAACCATCGGCGCAGCGACGGGTTGAGGCGGCGTACAGCTGCTGGCCATTTCTTTTATTAGCGGATGCTCGACTTCATCCTGGAATCCATAGAACAGCCCGCCGGGCGAGTAGATACGGAAGCCGATCGATGAGTTTGATGAGAGAGCATTATGCATCTCCGGCTCAATCTTGAACGCTATGGTTGTCCTGTAGTTCTCACTTGAAACAGGTCGGGCATCCCGAAAGTAATAGTCTATTCCGCCAGATACGATCCCGGCATCGCCGATATGAACCTGACTTGGTTCATCCAGGAATGCGACGCCAGCCAAGCCGGTGCTGTAGCAGCTCAAAGTAACAATGTTCCGGCCATAATAAGATCTCTGCTCTATTCGCAAGGCAAGGCTGCCGTCAATATTGACATACTTGACGTCCTCTCCTGCGACACCCTGGGTTGCCAAGCCTGTTTTGACCGCGCGGCCTTGTGATATCCAATAGATATCATCTCCCTCAGCGGAAACGACATCCTGCAGGAAATCAGCAGTTATCCCGCGCGATGAAATGAACTGCGCAATTTCCGCTGACATGGACTGTGAAATGGAAACGGCCCGCTCCCATGAGATATCGGCATTCTCATCGAAGTAGAACTTGTGAACGCCAAGTTCTTCATCGGATGAAACAAATCGATGTTGCGCGCCGGCAAATGCAAAGACGCAGGCGCTGGCGCATTCCGCATCATCGCGTGTCATGCTTGCGACCCGCGACGTCGTATGCGCTGAAAGTGCAGAAATCATCTTGCCGATCAGCAGCCCTTCCGGAAGACTTCCTCCGGGGCTGTCGAAATTGAATGTGATGTGCGCGACGTCCTTGTCTTTGTGGCGCTCGATCTCGGAGATGATCTTCATCAGATCACCGCGCTCAATCGCACCACGGGCCCAGATGTGCAGAGCACCAGGATCAAGCCTCGCAGGGCGATACTCGCTCGAAACTTCCATGGATAACCCAGGAGAAGCCAAAAGGAGCAATGCCCCAACCAATGCCGAAGATGTCAAAACTCGCATTCATATCCCACCGCTGGACTGCGGACATCATCCCCATCTTCTCATGACGATTCAAGCACCCAGCTTATGATCACCCGGTCGAGCGACTGATCTGCATCTTCGATTGCCGCTTCGTCGTCGGCTTGGGGTGTGCGACGGGCATCCTCTTCCCCTGATCAGGAGAGATCTGAGCAGGTCCGGCATCCTGATAAACGGATTGCTGCGCGTCATGGCTGCTGTTTTATCGATCCTGGGGGTGGCAAGGGAAGGGGGCTTTGGTCCGGGGGCACAATTCAAGCCCTTCTGGTGGCCATCCAAGTTACTGGAATTATTGGTGACCCCGACAGGACTTGAACCTGTAACCTGCCCCTTAGGAGGGGGCTGCTCTATCCAGTTGAGCCACGGGGCCGCCTAGGTTCCCCTTCTGCCGGGCTTGGCGCGATTTGGCAAGGTGCTTGCCCTGCTGGCCTGTCATGCGCTAACTCGACCAAACAATTCGGACCGGATCCATGCATGATCGCAAGAAGCGCAGGCCTTTGACGCTGCGGGATGTCTCGGAAGCCTCGGGCGTTTCGGAAATGACGGTCAGTCGCGTGCTGCGCAATCGCGGGGATGTCTCGGCGGTCACGCGCGAAAAGGTGCTGACGGCGGCGAAGGCGCTTGGCTATGTGCCCAACAAGATCGCCGGCGGGCTGGCCAGTCAGCGCGTCAATCTGGTGGCAGTGGTGATCCCGTCGCTGTCGAACCTGGTCTTTCCCGACGTGCTGACCGGGATTTCGGCGGAGCTGGACGATACCCCCTTCCAGCCGGTGATCGGGGTGACGAATTACTCTCTCTCGCGCGAGGAGGCGGTCCTTTACGATATGCTGTCGTGGCGGCCTTCGGGCGTCATTCTGGCGGGGCTGGAACATAACCGCGCCTCGCGCGCCATGCTGGAAGCCGTTTCGGTCCCGGTGATCGAGATCATGGATGTCGACGGTGATGCCGTGATCGACACCGCCGTTGGCATCAGCCACCGCCTTGCCGGGCAGCAGATGGCGCAGGAAATCCTGACCGCGGGCTATCGCCGCATCGGCTTTATCGGCACCCATATGCCCGAGGATCACCGCGCCAAGAAGCGCCTTGAGGGGTTCGAGACCGCGCTGAACGCGGCAGGCGTGCCGCTGGCGGCGCGGGAATTCTATCAGGGCGGATCGTCGCTGGCCAAGGGCCGTGAGCTGACCGAACGGCTTCTTCAACGCGAACCGGACCTTGATTTTCTTTATTATTCCAACGATATGATCGGCGCGGGCGGGCTTTTGTGGTGCGCGGCGCAGGGCTATGATATTCCCGGCCAGCTTGGCCTTGCCGGCTTTAACGGCGTCGATCTTCTTGACGGGCTGCCGCAGCGGCTGACCACCACCGATGCCCGCCGGATCGAGATCGGTCGGCGCGCGGCGCGGATGGTGGCGGGCAAGGAGCCCCGGCCCGAGGGCGGCAAGCTGTCGCTCACCCCCCATATTCTTCCCGGCGACACGATCCGCAAGCCGCGCTGAGGGTGCCCCCACGGGCAGATCGCGCCAGGGTCGCGCCCCGTGTGATGCGAGCCCGTCCAGCGTGAGGCAGCGCGGCCATGCGCCAGCCCTTGATCCGGCATCACCTGACGACAGGCCGATGACCGGCGCGGGAAAGCCGCCGCCTGGCGGCCCTGTGCCTGTTGCCGGGGCAACAGGCACAGGGCAATCCGTGCCCATTGCCGGTGGGGCAGGGGCAACAGGAATACCCGCCGGGCCGGGTGCGCGGCGGGTATCCGGCGATCAGGGTGGGGCGTGGTTCAGGCGACGGCGCGTATCGCGCCCGATTTTTCGGAACCGGCCGCCTCGGTTTCGAACTTGCCCAGAAGCTGGGTCAGCTCGTCGACCTGCAAGGAAAGTGCCGCCGCCGCCGTTGCATAGCTGTCCGACATGGACAGGTTGGCCTGGTTTACGCTGTCAAGATGCGACAGGGCCGAAGACACTTCCTGCACGCCGGTCGATTGCTCGGCGGTGGCATGCGCGATGCCCGAGATATTGCTGACCACGCCGCGCACGGCGGTCTTGATATCGTTCAGCGCCGCCCCGGTCTGGCGCACCAGATCGGCACCCGACTGCACCTCGGCCTCGCTCTTGCCGATCAGCTCGGCGATGCTTTGCGAGGCCTTGCCCGATTGCTGGGCAAGGTTGCGCACCTCCTGGGCGACCACGGCAAAGCCGCGCCCGACCTCTCCGGCGCGGGCGGCCTCGACCGCGGCATTGATCGACAGAAGATTGGTCTGGAAGGCAAAATTCTCGATCACGCGGGTGAATTCGCCCATGCTTTTGGTGTGCTGTTCGATCCGCTCGATCGCGGCCATGGCATCAAGCACCACGTCATTGCCATGTTTGACAAGCTTTTCGGCTTCCTGCGCAGCGCCATTGGCCTCTTGCGAGGCGGTGCTGGTCATGGTGGTATTGCCCGAGATCTGTTCGACCGCTGCTGCCGTTTCTTCCAGCGAGGCAGCCTGGCTTTCGCCGCGTCGCGCAAGATCACTGGCACCCTTGGCGATCTGGCCGGCTTCGCCCTGAATCATCGCGGCACGCTGGCGGATGTCATCCACCATGGCCGCGAAACTTTGAACCGTGCGGTTGAACATATCGCGCACGGCACGGAATTCCGCAGGGAATTCCTGGTCCAGCCGATGCGTCAGCCTGCCGTTGGCCAGCATTTCCAGCCCGTCGATGATGCAGGAAATCGCGGCCTTCGTCTCGGTGATGTCGGTGGCCATTTTCAGCACCCCCGCGACCCGGCCCGAGGCATCCAGAAGCGGCACATAGCTGCCATTGATCCAGACCGTCTTGCCTGAGCGTGTCAGCCTGTCGAATTCGCCGGTGAAGGCCGCGCCCGCGCCAAGCTGGCGCCAGAAATCGGCATATTCCAGGCTGTTGGCGAAATCGGGCCGCGCGAACATGCGGTGGTGACGCCCGATGAGGTCTTCGCGCCGGTAGCCCATCAGTTGCAGAAAGTTTTCGTTCACGTCGACGATCGTGCCATCGGGTTTGAATTCGATCATGGCTTGCGCAAGGCTGAGCGCCTTGACGCGATCGGTGTCGCTCGGGGTAAGTGATTCGGTCATGGCCGTCCTCGTTTCTGATCCTTGGCCCAGCTTTACGGCGCAAAGATTAAGAACTGCTTGATTGCCAGAGATTTCCTTCCTTCCCGGCCATTGCGGCATGGACTTTTATCGCGCCAGCCTTCTAGAAGGGCATGATTTCGAAGGGATTTGCGATGCGTTTGCTGTTTCTTGGCGATGTGATGGGCCGGGCCGGGCGGGCGGCGGTGGCCGGGCGGCTGGCCGGGCTGAAGGCGCATCTGCGCGCCGATTTCTGTGTGGTGAACGGCGAAAACGCCTCGGGCGGGATGGGGCTGACGGGCGGGCATGCGCAGCTTTTGCTGGATGCGGGGGCTGATGTGGTCACGCTTGGCGATCATGCTTTCGACCAGAAGGACATGCTGGCCTTCATCCAGAAAGAGCCGCGCGTGATCCGCCCGGTGAATTTCGCGCGCGATGCGCCGGGGCGCGGCGCGGGTGTTTTCGACGCGCCGCGCGGGCGCAAGGTCATGGTCGCGCAGGTGCTGGGCAATGTCTTCATGCGCCGCGCCTTCGACGACCCGTTTTCGGCGCTGGAAAGCGTGTTGCGCACCCATCCGATGGGGGCCATGGCCGGGGTTCAGGCGGTGATGATCGATTTCCACGCCGAGGCGACATCGGAAAAAATGGCCGCCGGGCATTTCTGCGATGGCCGCGCCAGCCTTGTCGCGGGCACCCATACCCATGTGCCGACGGGGGATGCGCAGGTTCTGACTGGCGGCACCGGCTATCTGACCGATGCGGGCATGTGCGGCGATTACGACAGCATCATCGGCATGGAAAAGCCCGAACCGATGCGCCGCTTCGTCACCGGGATGAGCCGCGACCGCTTCACCCCCGCCACGGGCGAGGTCACGCTGGCGGGGGTGCTGGTCGAGACCGACGACCGCACCGGTCTGGCCCGCGCCATCTGGCCGATCCGCGAGGGCGGGCGGCTGCCCCCGGCCATGCCGGAAAGCTGAGCCGCCGGCGGGGCCGGGTTGCGCCGAAGGCCCGGATCATTCAAACATGGCTGGCTTGGCCGCAGTGCCGGCATCACGATTGAGGATCGAATGTTCGGGATCGAGTTTGCTGACTCTACTTCGGCTATCCTGGCGATCATGATCGTCGTGGGCATGCTGGCGCTTTTCATCCGCGAGCAGTTCCCCCCCGAAGTCACCGCCGTTCTGGGCGCGGCCACGCTTCTGGTTCTGGGCATTCTGCCGGCGGCGGATGTGCCGCGCGTGCTGGCCAATCCCGCGCCCTGGACGATTGCCTTCATGTTCATCATCGTGGGCGGGCTGGTCAGGACCGGCGCGCTGAACTGGGTGGGCCAGCACGCCGCCCGCCATGCCCGCCAGCGCCCGTTTCTGACGCTTGCCGGTCTTTCGGCGACGGTGATGATCATGTCGGGGTTCATCAACAATACGCCCCTTGTCGTGGTCATGATGCCCATCTTCATGCAGCTTGCCCGCGAGATGGAGACCGCGCCCTCGAAGCTTCTGATGCCGCTTTCCTATCTGTCGATCATGGGCGGCACGATGACCATGATCGGCACATCGACCAATCTTCTGGTCGATGGCGTCGCCCGCGCACAGGGGGAACCCGCCTTCGGCATTTTCGAGATCTCGCCCGTGGGGATCATCATGGCGCTTGTCGGGCTGGCCTATCTGCTGCTGGTCGCGCCGAAACTGCTGCCCGAGCGCGATTCCATGTCCTCGCTTCTGTCGGGCGCGCGCTCGAAGATGAAATTCTTCACCGAGGTCGCCATCCCCGAGGAATCGACCCTGATCGGCAAGACGCTGGATGAGGTGGATATCTTCACCCGAGAGGACGCCCGCGTCATCGACGTGCTGCGCGGCGATGCCTCGCTCAGGCGCGATCTGGGCGCGGTGGTGCTGGAACCGGGCGACCGCGTGGTCCTGCGCACGCCCATGTCCGAGGTTCTGGGCCTTCAGGGCAACAAGGATCTGCGCATGGTCGACAAGCTCAGCTCGGTCCAGACCAAGACGGTCGAGGTGCTGATCACGCCGGGCTGCCATATGATCGGGCGCTCGCTTGGCTCGATGCGGCTTCGGCGGCGTTACGGGGTCTATGTGCTGGCCGCGCATCGCAAGAACCAGAACACCGGGCGTCAGCTTGACGATCTGGTCGTGCGCGTGGGCGATACCCTGCTGCTGGAGGGCGCGCCCGGTGATATCCAGCGCCTTGCCGCCGATATGGAGATGGTCGAGGTCACGGCACCGTCCGACCGGGCCTACCGGCGCCGGCACGCGCCCATCGTCGTGGCGGTGCTGGCGGGGGTGGTGATCCTTTCGGCGCTGAAGGTGGCCGATATCCAGTTTCTGGCCTTTATCGGCGTGGCCATCGTGCTTGGCACGCGCTGCATCGACGCAGATGAGGCGCTGAGCTTCGTCGATGGCCGGCTGATGGCGCTGATCTTCGCCATGCTGGCGGTGGGGGCGGGGCTGGACCGCTCGGGCGCGGTCGAACTGATCGTGGAATGGGTCGCGCCCTCGCTGGCCAGTCTGCCGCCCTGGGCATTGGTGCTGGCGGTCTATACGCTGGCCTCGGCCCTGACCGAGACAGTGACCAACAACGCCGTGGCGGTGATCGTGACGCCCCTGGCGATCACGCTGGCGCATTCGCTTGGCGTCGATCCGCGCCCGCTGATCGTGGCGGTGATGATGGGGGCCTCGGCCAGTTTCGCCACGCCCATCGGCTATCAGACCAATACGCTTGTCTACGGTCCCGGAGGCTACCGTTTCAGCGATTTCATTCGCGTCGGCATGCCGCTTAACCTGCTGATGGCGCTGACAGCCGCCATCGCCATTCCCATGTTCTGGCCCCTTTAAGGAGAAACCGCATGTCACTGAAGCCGATCTTCCTTGCCGCCGCTGCCTCGGCCATGCTGGCGGGCTGCGCCATCACCAATGAACAGGCGGTGCCTGATCAGGTGACGTTCATCGGCGGCCGGCTGGCCGTGTCCTTTTCCAATGGCATGAAATGCCGGCAGGACAATATCGTCGGCTCGACCTCGGGCGTGTTCTCGCATTGCCCGCTGCCGGTGCGCTATGACGTGACCATGCAGTCGCGCAGCCATCTGCCGGCGGGCCTGTTCGAACCCTATGCCGATATTCTGGTGACGATGCCCGACGGGCGTTCGAAACTGCTGAAAACGCCGGAATCGCGCAACTGGACCGAGCAAGGGTTGAAGGATATCGACTAGGCGAACGGACCCCTTTCTGCCCCGATGCCTGTCTGGCCTGCCCCCTAAAGCGGCCAGACGATCAGCAGCATCGGCACCGAGACCAGCATCACGATCACCTCCAGCGGCAGGCCCATGCGCCAGTAATCCCCGAACCGGTAATCGCCTGGCCCAAGGATCAGCGTATTGTTCTGATGCCCGATCGGCGTCAGAAAGGCGCAGGCCGCCGAGACCGCGACCCCCATCAGGAAGGCATCGGGGTTCACGCCAAGCTGTTCGGCCAGGCGGATGCCGACGGGGGCTGCGATAATGGTCGTGGCATTGTTGTTGAGCACATCCGACAGGCTCATGGTCGTGGCCATCAGCAGCACCAGTGCCACCCAGGCCGGGAAGCCATCGGTGATCGCGACCAGCCCGGCCGCGATGAGCGAGGTTCCCCCCGTCGCATCCAGCGCCAGACCAAGCGGGATCATGGAGCCCAGAAGCACGATCACCGGCCAGTCGATGTGATCGTAAAGCTCGTTGACCGAGAGCACCCCGAAAAGCACATAGGCCACCACGATACAGCCAAGCGCGACCGGCATCGTCACCCAGCCGATGCTGGTGGCGGTCACCGCGCCCACGAACAGGCCAAGCGTCAGCGCCATCTGCCATTCGCGCATCACCGGCTGGCCCGTGCCCTCCAGCGGCACCAGTCCCAGATCCCCGGCAAGGGCCGCGAAATGCCCCTCGGGGACCAGCAGAAGCAGCAGGTCGCCGGCCTCGATCCGCTCCTGACGCAGATGGGCGGTGATGATGCGGCCGCGCCGGCGCAGGCCCAGAAGCACCGTGTCATGGCGGTTGATCAGCCCCGCGCTTTGCGCCGAGCGCCCGATGACCGGCGCGCCCGCCGGGACCAGATATTCCACGATGGTCTCGCGCTGCTCGCGGCGGCGGCGCGCGCGCGGCTCGGCCCTGCCATCGGGATAGGCCAGCTTATGGGCGGCGCGAAACTCGTCCAGCGCATCCGCCGGGCTGCGCAGCGTGATCACATCACCCGCCGCGATGGGGGGTTCGGCCGGATCGGTGCCGGCGGGCTGATGGGGGCGGCTCAGGCGGTTGATGCGGATGCCGACCGCTTTCGCGCCTTCCTGCAACCCCGGCAGGGTGGTCCCGACAAGGGGGCTTTCCTCGGGCACGACCAGTTCGACCTGATAGCGGCGCAGGCGCTGCGATTGCGCCGCCGCGCCCGCGCCATCGCGCCGCGGGATCAGCCGCCAGCCGATCAGCGCGACGAACAGCACGCCCGCGACCGTGACCGCCGCCCCCACGGGCAGGAAGTCGAACATGCGGAAGGGCGCGCCCAGCACATCCTGCCGAAAGCCCGAGACGATGATATTGGGCGGTGTGCCGATCATGGTCAGCATGCCCCCCAGAATCGTGGCGAAAGCCAGCGGCATCAGCGTCAGCCCGGCGGCACGCCCGGCACGGCGCGCGACCTCCATATCGATCGGCATCAGCAGGGCCAGTGCCGCGATATTATTCATGAATCCCGACAGAAAGGCGCCGATGCCCGACATCACGAGGATATGCAGGCTGACCGGGCGGCCGTCCTTGACCAGCATCCGCGCCAATGCCGCCACCGCGCCCGAACGCATCAGCGCCGCCGTGGCGATCAGGATCAGCGCCACCACCATGGTCGCGGGGTGGCCAAAGCCGGAAAACGCCTCATTCGCGGGGACGACGCCTGTGACCACACCCGCCATCAGCCCCGCGAAAGCCACCAGATCGTGACGCCAGCGGCCTGAATACATCAGCACCATGACGGCGGCGAAAATGGCGAAAAGGGTGATCTGGGGAATGGTCAAGCGCGCGGGCCCTTCTTGTGGCTGGGGCCACGATAGAGGCTTTCGGGCCATGCGCAATTGCTGCTGATCCCTTGCGATCCGGGGGCGGGCTGGATTAAAAGCCCCCGAAACCCGCAGAAAAGCCGAATATCGAAGGAACCACCGATCATGGCAGGCCATTCCAAATGGGCGAATATCCAGCACCGCAAGGGGCGTCAGGATGCGATCCGCTCGAAACTCTTTTCGAAGCTGGCGAAGGAAATCACCGTCGCCGCGAAGATGGGCGACCCCGATCCCGACAAGAACCCGCGCCTGCGCCTGGCGGTGAAGGAAGCCAAGTCGAACTCGGTTCCCAAGGATGTGATCGACCGCGCCATCAAGAAATCCCTTGGCGGCGATGCCGAGAATTACGACGAGATCCGCTATGAGGGTTACGGCCCCAATGGCATCGCCGTGATCGTCGAGGCGATGACCGATAACCGCAACCGCACCGCATCCAACGTGCGCAGTTATTTCACCAAATCGGGCGGTGATCTGGGGCAGACCGGTTCGGTCAGCTTCATGTTCGACCGCGTGGGCGAGATCATGTATCCCGCCAGCATCGGTGATGCCGACACCGTGATGATGGCCGCGATCGAGGCCGGGGCGGATGATG
>JAUNTV010000397.1 GCA_030538515.1 Paracoccus sp. (in: a-proteobacteria) | reverse complement strand
TAGGTGGTCCCGTCGGTCATCTTGACCTCGATCATGTGGTAATCGGGATGGATGTCTTTTCTCATGACGGCGACCCTCAGGCTTTGGCGTCGGCCTTGTCGGCCTTCGGCTTGTAATTGGTGACTTCAGCGATACGGGCCGATTTGCCGCGACGGTCGCGCAGGTAATACAGCTTGGCGCGGCGCACGCGGCCACGGCGGACGACCTCGATCTGTTCGATATTGGTCGAGTAAAGCGGGAAGACGCGCTCGACGCCCTCACCGAAAGAAATCTTGCGCACCGTGAACGAGGCGCCGATGCCCGAGCCGCCCTTGCGCGAGATGCAGACGCCTTCGTAGTTCTGCACGCGGGTGCGGGTGCCCTCGGTCACCTTGTAGCCGACGCGAATGGTGTCGCCGGCCTTGAAATCGGGGATATCCTTGCCGAGTTCGGCAATCTGCTCGGCTTCGAGCTGTGCGATCAGGTTCATCGCTGTTCATCCTTCATCTTGCGCGGGTATTCCCGCTTGGTGTGATGCGCCCGAGAGCTGTCGGTCCTTTGCCGGGTCCATATGCCTGTCGACATATGCCCGCCACAGGTCGGGGCGGCGTTCCTTCGTCAGCCTTTCGGCCTGTTCGCGTCGCCAAGCAGATATGGCCGCATGATTGCCGGACATCACGATATCCGGTATCCTGCGGCCTTCCCATTCGGCGGGGCGCGTGTATTGCGGGTGTTCAAGCAGGCCTTCGGAAAAGGATTCCTCGGCCAGTGATGCCTGATTCCCGACGACGCGCGGTATAAGCCGAACCGTCGCATCAATCAAGACCTGAGCGGCAAGTTCGCCACCGGTCAGGACATAATCGCCGATGCTGACTTCCTCGATCCCGTGGGCGTCCAGAACGCGCTGATCGACGCCCTCGAAACGGCCGCAGATCAGCGTGACGCCGGGGCCAAGCGCCAGCGCACGGGCGCGGGCTTGCGTCAGCGGACGCCCGCGCGGCGACAGATAAAGCACCGGCAGGCCGGGGGCGGCTTCGCGAAGTGCCGCATCCATCACATCGGCCCGGATCACCATGCCCGCGCCGCCACCCGCCGGCGTGTCATCGACATTGCGATGCTTGCCGATGCCGAAATCGCGCAAGGGGATGGTGCGCAGGCTCCACAGCCCGTCGGCAAGCGCGCGCCCGGTCAGCGACAGGCCCAGCACGCCGGGGAAGGCCTCGGGGAAAAGGGTGATGACATTGGCGGTCCATGCGCCCGCGATCTGCGGCTCGGCCATCAATTCGCGCGGGCGGGTGCTGGCGGTCGCGGACAGCCGGCCATGGGATTTCGGCGCGCTCATTCGTCGGAACCGGGCGGGTCGGCGATGATGCGCCCCGCGCCCAGATCCACGGTCGGGACCACGGCGCGGGTGAAGGGCAAAAGCAGGTTTTGCGTGCCGGTGATTTCCAGAATATCGCCCGCGCCGTGATCATGGATCGCCTTGACCCGGCCAAGCAGACGCCCGCCGGTGTCGAAGACCTCCAGCCCGATCAGATCGGCATGGTAGAATTCATCATCGGGAAGCGAGGGCAGCGCCGCGCGCGGTGCCCAGAGCGTGGTGCCGCGCAGGGCCTCGGCCGCTTCGCGGGTGGTGACGTTCGAAAGCCGCGCGCCAAGCCCGCCGGTCACGGGGCGCGTCAGGGTAACGGTGAAGCTGCGCGTGCCGTCCTCGGTCGAAAGCGGGCCGTAGCTTGCGATATCCTCGGCCCGGGCGGTGAAGCTTTTCAGCCGCAATTCGCCATGGACACCGAAGGCCCCGGCAATCGCGCCCACACAGATTTTCCCGGACATAAGCTATTTTCCCCCGCAAAAACCGGCAGCAAGCCAGACCCCGCCTGCGCGCGTGCATAATTCCATCTGATGCCCGCGTTCAAAGACTATCCCGGCGACAAAGGCGATCAGCAGGAAAATTGCCAGTCGGAACAGCCGAAAGATGAACATTCCTGCCCCCGGGGTTCAACGGCCCGCCGTGGCGGCGGGCCGTCGCGTCGATCATTCCGAGGCGGTTTCAGCCGGGGCCTCGGCGGCTGCCCTGGCGGCTTCGGCCTTGTCGGCGCGGGCCTTGGCGCGTTCCTGGGCTTTCTTGCCCGGCTCGGCTTTTTTCAGGTTCTTGCGTTCGGTTTTGGGGGTGACGCCGGCGGCTTCCAGGAAGCGGGCGATGCGGTCGGTCGGCTCGGCGCCCTTGCTCAGCCAGTATTGAACGCGCTCGAGGTCCATCTTCACGCGGTCTTCGCTGTCCTTGGCCAGAAGCGGGTTATAGATGCCCAGTTTCTCGATGAAGCGGCCATCGCGCGGCATGCGCGAATCGGTGGCCACGATCGAGTAGAAAGGGCGTTTCTTCGAGCCGCCACGGGCCAGACGGATTTTCATTGCCATTGCGTTTTCTCCTTTGAAATGGCGGGTTTGGCGGGGTTTCTTCC
>JAUNTV010000396.1:1505-2442 GCA_030538515.1 Paracoccus sp. (in: a-proteobacteria) | reverse complement strand
TATAGGCCATCACCTTGCCGATTGGCGTGAAAAACAACGGCTTGCCCCCTATTCCTGACGCGCCAGAATCGCGCGCACGGCATCGACCAGCCCGGCGCGGGCAACTTCGGTCTGGGCTGGCTGGGATTTCCATTCCTCGTGGCTGACCTCGGACGCCAGTTTCGCGCCGAGGATCAGGTCCTTGATCTGCACCACCCCGCGCGCGGCTTCATCACCGCCCTGGATGATCGCTACGGGTGCGGCGCGTTTATCGGCGTATTTCAACTGGTTGCCGAAATTCTTCGGATTGCCCAGATAGACCTCGGCGCGGATGCCGGCGGCGCGGAGTTCGGCGGCCATGGCGTGATAATCGCCCATGCGGTCGCGGTCCATGACGGTGATGACGACCGGGCCTGCGCTGTCCGCGCCCGCCAGTCCCTTGGCGCGCAGCGCGGCCAGAAGCCGGTCGACGCCGATGGAAACCCCGGTCGCAGGTACTTTCTGGCCGGTGAAACGTTCGACCAGCCCGTCATAACGCCCGCCCCCCGCGACGCTGCCGAATTGCCGCTTGCGGCCCTTTTCGTCAAGGATTTCAAAGGTCAGCTCTGCCTCGAACACGGGGCCGGTGTAATAACCGAGGCCGCGCACGATGGACGGGTCGATGATGGCGCGATCTTCATGAATGCCGAGACCGGCAAGCAGGCTGGCGATTTCGGCCAACTCGTCCACGCCCTCGGCACCGGCGAGCGAGCCGCCCACAGCGGCACGAAGATTGGCCAGCGTGGCGGCATTATCCGCGCCCCTGCTGGTCAGGAAAGCAAGCACGGGTGCGGCCTGCGCATCGTCCAGGCCCACACCATCGATAAAGGCACCGCTGTCGTCCTTGCGCCCTGCGGTCAGCAGCGCGCGCACGCCGCCCTCACCGATCTTGTCGAATTTGTCGATCTGGCGCAGAACG
>JAUNTV010000396.1:0-1495 GCA_030538515.1 Paracoccus sp. (in: a-proteobacteria) | reverse complement strand
CTCGGCCTGATCGGGGCGGATGGCGGCGGCCTCCAGCACGCCATTCAGCACCTTGCGGTTATTGATGCGCAGGATGTAATCGCCGCGCGCGATCCCGGCGGCTTCCAGTGCCGCGGCCAGCATGGCGATGATTTCCGCATCCGCCGCCACGCCCGGCGCGCCGACAGTATCGGCATCGCATTGATAGAATTGACGAAAACGACCCGGCCCCGGCTTTTCATTGCGCCAGACCGGGCCCATCGCATAGCGCCGGTAGGGCGTGGGCAGGTCGTTGCGATATTGCGCGGCCACGCGGGCAAGGGGTGCCGTCAGGTCATAGCGCAGCGCCAGCCAGTCGCCGCGACCGCCGCCGGGCACGTCTTCTTCCTGCCAGGCGAAAACGCCGGCATTGGGGCGATCCACATCGGGCAGGAATTTGCCCAAAGCCTCGACCGTCTCGACCGCCGCGCTTTCCAGCGGGTCGAAACCATGCAGATGATAGACGCTGGTGATGCGGTCCAGCATCTCTTTGCGCTCGATCACCTCGGCGCCGAAATAATCACGGAAGCCCTTTGGCGTCTCGGCCTTCGGGCGGGGCATTTTCTTCTTGTCCTGCGGCATGGAACCTGTCTCCAGTCTCGGGTGCGGCTTAGCGGAGATGGACGGAATGGACAAGTTTCAGCTTTTGGAAGAAGCAATCGCGCATCTGACCCGCGTGGTCGAGGAACTGTCGGATGTGGTGGCCCGGCAGGAACAGGATATCACCCGGCTGAAATCGCGTGTGGGCATGCTGCTGGAACGCGAGGCCGAACGCGAGATCGCCGATGGCGGCACGATCCCGCTGGCCGATCAGCGCCCGCCGCATTGGTAAGGGTCAGATGAAGCCCAGTTCCAGCCGGGCTTCTTCCGACATCATATCCATGCCCCATTGCGGCTGGAAGGTCATCTCGACATCCACCTCGCGCACGCCGGGCACGGATTCGACCGCATCGGCAAGCCAGCCCGGCATCTCGCCGGCGACGGGGCAGCCCGGCGCGGTCAGGGTCATCACCAGACTGACCTTGGCCGCATCATCGATGGCGATGGTGTAGACCAGCCCGAGATCATAGATATTCACCGGAATTTCAGGATCGTAAACCGTGCGACAGGCCTCGACCACGGAATCGTAAAGCGGATGCTCCACCGTTGAGGGGCGGATCAGCGGCTCGCCTTCCTGAAGATTGTCGTCCATGCGCGTTTTCCCGTAATGCTGGCTGTCATATAGGATACAAAGCCCCGCGCTTCCAGTCCCGTGAGCGCGAAGGAAGGAAACGGATATGAGCATCACCATCTGGCACAACCCGAAATGCAGCACCTCGCGCAATGTGCTGGCCGAGATTCGCGCCCGCGGGGTGGAGCCGACGGTGATCGATTACCTGAAAACCCCGCCCTCGCGCGCGGAACTGCGCCGCATCGCCGATGACAGCGGGCTTGGGGTTCGCGGCCTTCTGCGCGTGCGAAACACCCCTTACGACGA
>JAUNTV010000395.1 GCA_030538515.1 Paracoccus sp. (in: a-proteobacteria) | reverse complement strand
CAGCCAGAGGCTTCCGGCGTTCCGTCCCGGCGTGGCGTCGTCGCTGGCCGGAAAGGCGACTAAGGCATAAGGGGGGGATGTATTATGATTATGCCCGGATTTGGGCATTTCCTTTCAGCCGGTATCTGCCCGCCCGTTTACCCCGTTCTGGCGCTTCCAGTTCCTCGATGAAGTCCAGTTCCAGCAGCACGTCACGGGCGTCGGCAATCCTGCGGCGCGGCCAAGGCGGGCTGCCTGCCTCGCTCATTGCGCGCGGGGCGATTGCGAACGCCGGGCGGTTGCCGTGCCACCTCTGGAAATATTGCAGCAGCACCAGCGCATCGGGCGCGTGCAGCAGCGCATCCATCACCTTATCCGCCGCCGTCACTTGCGGCTTTTTCAGGCCCAGATAATTCTTGCCCGCCGTCTCGTATCCCCAGGCCGACCGGGCGCAGCGTTCGGCCTCAAGCCCGCTCAATGGCTCGGGCATGGCGTCCGTCCACGATACCGCCACGTCTATCAGCGCCTCCACATCGTCACAGTGCCGCGCCTGCGCCATGCAATAGCGCCAGAGGCTATCGTTCCGCTCGCCGCGCATCACCGCCTCGGGGGCGCGGGTGAAGCCCTCTCTGATAACCGGCAGGCGGCGCACATCGTTCAGCCCGCCCGCGACAAAGGCATAGCTCGCCCCCAGATCGTCGCGCCATGAAGGCGGGGCGACCGTGAAACCGCCCCCCAGAATGTCGATAGGCTCGCCCTCGAACGGCCTGATCTTCCGCCCCTCGCCATTGTGGCGATACCACAGCTTGCCCTTGCCGCTCGCGGTGCGAATGATGACCTGGGTTTCCCCGAAGCGATCCAGCGCCGCGCCAATCCACGCTTCCCCAACCGCATCCACGTCGATTTCGGTAATGCCCGACCGCGCGCCCATCAGCAGGCCGATACCGTCTGCATCAGCAAAGCCGTTCGCCCATGCCCGCGCGTGACGTGGGGTTGTGCCGCGCCAGCCTTTTACGGCAGGGCGCTTTTCTCGGGTGTTGACCGGGAACACGGGCAGGCCCGCGTCGATGAAGTCAGGGGCGAAGCGGGAATAGACGCCCATTACGCAGCCCGCCCGTCAACCCAAGCGCGGATTTCCTCGCGGTCGGTATCTTCCTGTTCCAGCACTTCCATGTAGATTGTCGGGTCTTGCCGCCAGTCGATGGCGCGCCGCAGAATGTCGGTCAGCACGTCAGGCGGGATCGCCTCGGCCTGAACGGTCTCGCCCTCGAAACTGCGCCGGTCGGTCGCCTTGGGCGGGGCGGTCGGCAGGCCCAGTTCCTCGATCTGTTCCGGGGTCACGGCAAGGCGGGTAAAGGTCGGCGGGGGCGCATCCAGTTCAATGCACATCGCCTGAATATCTTCCATCAGCGCCGTGAACAGATGGACGCCGCTAGGATCATGGTCGCCAATGTGAAGTATCTCGGTTGCGTCGTGCTGGCTCAATTCCTGCGCAAACTTGTGCTTGGCGGTCAGGCTGTCAAAGCCCCCGCTCGACATGACAGGCACGCCGCGCTCGTTCGCCACGCGGGCCAGCATCGGGGCCATGCCTCCGGCCTCACACAGCACGAACAGGCGCACGTCCTGCCCGGCCTGCCGGTCCAGCGTGTAGCGGTCGGCCATCGTCTTGACCGTGCGGATGACCTGATCCACGCCGGTCCAGATGTTCGGCTTGTAGTTGGTCACGCCATCGTCGCGGATCGCCCAGAAGTCGATAAGCTGCGCCCGGCGCGCGCGGTTCAGCGTCTCGCACAGCCGGGCATAGGCGTTTTCCGTCTTGTCGTAACCGTGACGCCCGACCATCCGATAGAAGATTTGCCGGATCGTCAGCGGCAGGTGGTCCCGGTATTCGTCCAGAACCTCTTTCACCTGATCCAGCAGGACAAGCGTTTTCTGTTGCGGATTCCAAGGCGCGAAGCCCCGGACTCGTGTGGTTTTACTTGCCATTTTTGCCTCTTGGGGGTGGCCCAAGGCGGCAGCGCGTGCTATTCAGAGGAACACCGCCAAGTGTTCTTGAAGCCCCCGCCGACCGCCTCGGACGGGGGTTTCTTATTGGGTGCGCAGGCGGGTGATTTCCGCCGCCATCATCGGGAAAGCCTGTTCGGCGGTCGCCTTGCCATCAGCGACGGCCCGCATGGCGAACAGCATCGCCTGCAATTCTGTCGCGGACATTTCCTTGGTCGAGTCTGCGAACCGCTGTTCATTTTGTAGCTTTTGCCGATACGACGCCGCCATGACCTTCGGATCGCCGCAGATGATCCAGTCAATCGAAGCGTGGACGGCAAGGCACCAGTCCAGAACAACGTCACTATCGGGATCGTCGCAGTCGAGTTTCAGCGGCTCGATGTCAAACCACGCGGCAAACTGGTCGATGCGTTCTTGAAGGGTCACGGCTGGCCCTCCACGATATCCAGCGCCTCAATCAGCGCGTGGCGGGCGTCA
>JAUNTV010000021.1:8996-18724 GCA_030538515.1 Paracoccus sp. (in: a-proteobacteria) | reverse complement strand
TCTCTTCGAGCCGGTCGATATCGCCCTGCACGCCCTGCACGCGGCTCTGGTTGGGTTGCGGGTTCGATTGCAACTGCGCCAGTTCCAGCCGCTTGCGGGTCAGTTCCGACTGAAGCTGGCCGATCTGGCTCATGACAAGGGCGCTTTCCGATTGCGCATCCAGCACGCCAAGCTGTTCCTGCAAATCCTGCACGGCGGTCTGCGCCTCGCTGACGCGCAATTCGGCGGTTTCGTAATTCATCTGCGCGCCCTGCATCTGGTCGCCCCGCACGCGCGCGGTCATGTCGTCGACCATTCCTTCGGCGTAGCGCAGCAGCGCGAGCGAGAATTCCTCGCTCAGCAGGGGGTCGGGGGCCACGACGATCAGCCCCAGCACCCCTTCGGTCGGGTCATAGCTGACCTTCACCATGCTTTGATAGGTGGCATAGGCATCGTCATCGGTCGCGGTCGGGGACAGGCGCAGCAGCGGGTCGAGCGACGGGTCCTGAAAGGCGCTTTTGAAGCCGACTTCCTGATCAAGACGCAGCATGGCGTTGATCGAGGTCAGATAGCTTTGCACCGCGACCGAATCGGGGTTCAGCTGCAAACCGCTGAGGATCGAATTGCCCGAGGCGACGGCGACGGTATCGGCCTGCTGGATCAGGAATTGTGATCGGGTCTCGTAAAGCGGGGTGGCGACGCGGAAGTAATACCAGCCCGCGATGATCGTCGGGATCAGCACCATCAGGCTCAGGCGCACGATCAGCCAGAATTGTCGGTTCCTGCGGCGCCTGGCGATATCGCGCTGGATGCGGTAGATTTCGGCGGCGCGCTTTTCCTCGTTCATCGCCTCGCGAGAGGGCAGGTCGCCGGGCACCTGCGCGGGCACGATCCGGCCCGGCTGCGCCACCCCTTCGGGCAGTTGCGGCGCGCGGCGCAGCGCGACCTGACTGCCGGTGTCGCTGCCCGCCCGGGTCCGGGCGGCGGCTTCGGCCGCGCCGGCGCGCGCCACGATCTGGCTGAGCGATGAGCGGTGGAACGGGTCGATATTGCGCTCGCGCAGCGCGACCACGGCGGCCTCGTCGCTGTCGGCGTCGATGCCGTGCATGGCGGCGATGCGCCGCGCCAGCCGCAACTGCCGCCCGGTCAGCCCTTCGGCCTTCACGGCGGTGATACGGGTTTCATGGCTTTCGGGCGCAGCTTCGGGCGGGGCCGCGTCCGCGTCTGCCCTGGCCTGCGCATTTTCTGGCCCGCCATTCGCCGGCTCCTGAAGGACCTCCGGGCTTGCAGCAGGATCAGCGGCCGGCGCGGCTGCCCCATCCTGCACGGCAAGCACGGTTTCACTGCGCTTGCGGCGATAGATGCGCACCCTAGGCGGTGTAGTCATAATATTGCTTCGCCTCATCCAGCGTTTCGAACATATACAGCCGCCCGTCGCGCAGAACCGCGGCCTCCCGGCAGAATTTTTCGATGATCTCGGGCATGTGGGAGACCATCACCACGGTCGCGTTCTTCAGCCGCTCATTCAGGACCTGCCCGGCCTTGCGGTTGAACTCGACATCGGTGGCGGTTGGCATCCCCTCATCGATCAGGTAGATATCGAATTCCAGCGAAAGCAGCAGCGAAAACACGAAGCGCTGCCGCATGCCCGAGGAATACATCCCCACCGGCATGTCGAAATATTCGCCGATATCGGTCAGCCAGCGGGTGAAGGCGGCGACATAATCGGGATCGAGCCCGTAGATCCGCGCGATGAAACGGGCATTTTCGCTGGCGCTGTGGCGTGAGACCACGCCGCCCATGAAGCCAAGCGGGAAGGACACGCGGCAATTGCGCCGGATCACGCCCTCATCAGGTTTTTCCAGCCCGCACATCATATTGATGATGGTGGTCTTGCCGGTGCCGTTCGGGGCCAGAATACCAAGCGAGCGGCCCAGTTCCACCCGAAACGAGGCCCGGTCGAGAATCACCTTGCGCTGGGTGCCCGTCCAGTAAGATTTTGATACATTGTCGAATTCCAGCATCTGCCACTACCCGCCGCCACGGCAGCGGGGCCGCAACTCATGAACCATCCCGCTATTCCTGACGCGCGCGGGTTCCGGGCAAATTATGTCTTTGCCGGGGCGAAGTCCACTTTCCCTTGTCTCATAGTTTAGCAAAGATTTATGAAAATCTTCCGCAATCTCTCTCGCATCCCCATCTGGGTCGCATGACCATGCCCGACAGCCTTGCCGCCGAGATCGCCCGATGCCGCCTTTGCGCGGCGCGTTTCAGGGCCACCGCCAGCGCGCATGAGCCGCGCCCGGTGGTCTGGTTTCAGCCGCGCGCGCGCATTCTGGTCGCCGGTCAGGCCCCCGGCGCGCGCGTTCATGAAAGCGGCATTCCCTTTCTTGACGCCTCGGGCGACCGGCTGCGCGACTGGATGGGGATCACGCCCGAGGTCTTTTACGACCGCGAGAAGCTGGCCATCCTGCCCATGGCCTTCTGCTTTCCCGGCTATGATGCCAGGGGTGCCGACCTGCCGCCGCCGCCGGTCTGTGCCGCGACCTGGCGCGCGCGCGTGCTGTCGCTGCTGAACCCCCGGCTGACGCTTCTGATCGGGGCTTATGCGCAGCGCTGGCATCTGGGCGCGCGCGCATCGGTCAGCCAGACCGTGGCGGGATGGCGCGTGCATGCGCCGGGCGTCTTTCCCTTGCCTCATCCCTCGTGGCGCAATACCGCATGGCTGAAACGCAATGGCTGGTTCGCCGATGAATTGCTGCCGGCCCTGCGTGCCCGTATCCGACAGGTGCTCGATGACCCCGCTTGATCAGCTTTGCCCCGCCCCTTTTCACGACCTGCCCGACGCGGCGCGCGCGCGCGTCATGAACCGGCTGGCCGATACCGAGCTTTTCGTGGCGCTCGACGCCGATCCGGCAGGCGATACCGCGCGGCTCAGGCTGTTCGATCTGGGCGGCACGCGGCTGGCCATCGCCGCCGATCAGGAAGACCGGCTGGCCGGCTTCTTCGGCGCGCCGACCGGGCATCTGGCGATGCCGGGCCGGGCGCTGGCGGCGCGGCTCGGGGCCGAGGGGGTGACGCTGATGGTCAATCCCGGCGCGCCGTCCGAGATGCTGCTGGAGCCGGGGATGCTGGTCTGGCTGGCCGAGGCGCTTGCCCAGGCCCCCGCCGAGACCGAGGCCGCCGCCGCCCGGCTGGGCGCGCCCGCACCCGCGATGGTGGCCGCGCTTGCCGGGCCTCTGGCGGCGCGGCTTGGCGATATGGCGGGGCTGGCCGAACGGGCGGGGCTGGTCGCGGCGGAATGGGACGGGGGCATGCGCGGCCATCTTCTGGTGCTGGCCGGTGTGGACGGCGCGGATCGTCCGCGCATCGCCAAGGCGCTGGCGGAACTGATGGCCTTCCTGCCGCCCTTGCCCGACCCCTGCGATCTGGCCTTCGATCTGCCCTTGCCACCGGGCGCGCTGATCGTGGAACTTGACCAGCCCGCGCCAAAGACCGCCCCCGCCCCGAAATCCTCGCCACAAGCGCCCGGAATGAACCCCGAAAAGCCGCCGATCCTGCGCTTCTGATCGGGGGCGGTTCCGTGTCATGAGCCTTGGGCAAAGCAGAAGCCGGCGTGGCGTGGCGTGGCATTTCGGCTTCGGGCCGGTCCGCGGGCTTCAGCGGATCGTGAAGCCGCCATCGGCCATCAGCACCGCGCCGGTGATGATCGCGGCATCGGCTGATGCCAGATAGCGCGCCGCTGCCGCGATCTCTTCGGGGCGGGCAAAGCGGCCCACGGGGATGTCGCGCCGGGCCTGTTCGCCCTTCTCGCCCGACCAGCCGACAAGGGCCATGGGCGTTTCGACCACGGTTGGCGCGATGGCGTTGACGGTGATGCCGAACGTGGCCCATTCCAGCGCCAGCACCCTGGTCAGCATGTTCAGCCCGGCCTTGCTGGTGCCGTAGGCCAGATGCCCGTCGATAGCCACGACCCCGGCCTGCGAGGACAGGTTGATCACGCGCCCCCGCCCCGAGGCCTTGAGAAAGGGCAGCGCCGCCACCGCCACCAGCCATGGCGCGCGCAGATTGATGGCGATGGTGGCGTCGAAATCGGCGATGCGTGGCTCGGAGGCGGGAAAGACCATGCCCAGACCGGCATTGTTGATCAGGATATCGATCCCCATCTCGGTCCCGATCCCGGCCACGGTGCGCGCGATGGCATCCGTATCCGACAGGTCCAGCACCCATGCCCGGTGCCCCGGCCCCAGCCCCTCGGCCAGATCGCCGGCATCGTGTCGATCCACCAGAGCCAGCCGCGCGCCCTGGGCGGCGAATGTTTCGGCCATGGCGCGCCCGATCCCGCCCGCGGCCCCGGTGATCAGCACGCTCAAGCCCGAAAACGCCCCCATGGCCAAGCCTTTCCCTTCCCTTGTCAGATATCGAAATTGGTCGGCAGCACGATCATGTCGCGGATGGTGACATTGCGTGGCCGGGTGAGCATGAAGATGATCGCCTCGGATACCGCCTCTGGCTCGATCAGGCTGCCCGATTCCCTTGCCTTGCGCAGGTTTTCCTCGGGCCAGTCCGCCAGTAGCGCCGAGACCACCGGACCGGGCGAGACCTGACCGACGCGGATGCCATGTTTGTTCAACTGCCGGCGCATGGTCTGCACGAAACAGGTGATCGCCCATTTGGAACCGGAATAGACCGGCTCCCACGGGACGGGATAGTGACCGGCGACAGAACAGGTGACGATGATATCGCCCGAACCCCGCGCCGCCATATGCGGGATGACGGCATGGACATTCTTCATCACCGCATTGACGTTCAGGTTCAGCATCCGGTCGATGGTGGCGGGGTCGGTTTCGGTCAGATCGCCGCCGATATAGGTGCCCGCGTTGCAATGCAGGATATCGATGCGCCCGGCCTTTTCCAGCGCTGCGGGCACCATCCTGTTGCAGCTTTCCGCATCCAGAAGATCGGTGACAAGGGGCATGGCCGCCGCCCCCAGTTCCGCTTGCAGCCCGGCCAATGCGCCCGCGTCGCGGTCGGCCATGATCACCTGCGCGCCCTCGGCCAGCAATGCGCGCGTGCTGGCAAGCCCGATCCCCGATGCCGCCCCGGTGATCAGCGCCACCTTGTCCTTCAAGCTCTCGGCCATGATGTTTTCCCTTTCAATGCGTGGTATAGCCGCCATCCGCGACCAGCACCGTGCCGGTCACATAGCTGGCCGCGTCAGATGCCAGAAACAGCGCGCAGGTGGCCATTTCCTCGGGCCGGGCAAAGCGGCCCATGGGCGTGTTTTCAGTCCAGACCCGGTTCCATTCCGGGTTGGCGATCCCGCCCGCCGTCATGTCCGAGACGACATAACCCGGTGCCAGCGCATTCACCCGGATGCCGCGCCCGGCATATTCGAAACCCATGACCCTGCTCATCTGATGGACCGCCGCCTTTGAGGCGTTATAGGCCACCTGAAGCTGCGGCGTATTGGCGACCTGCGCCGAGATCGAGCCGATATTGACGATGGCGCCCTTGCCCTGATCCAGCATCGGGCGGATCGCCGCGCGGGCGATGCGGAAAGGCGCGGTGAAATTCGTATCCAGAATGGCACCAAGCCGGTCATCGCTGAAATCGTGGAAATCACCATTATCGGCGATGCCGGCATTGTTGACCAGCACATCCAGCCGGCCAAAGCGCTTCAGGGTTGCGCCGACCATGGCTTCGGGCGCATCCGCGTCATTCACATCGGCGCGAAGCCATGCCGCGTGATCGGGATTGGCCGCAAGCAATGCGCGCAAGGCCTCGGTCTCGCTGCGGCTGCTCAGCAGGCAGCGCGCGCCCGCTTCCAGAAACAGCCGGGCGATGGCAAGGCCGATCCCCCGGTTGGCCCCGGTGATCAGCGCCACCTTTCCGTCAAGGCGGAAGCTTTCCATCGTCATATGCCCTTCTCCTTGCTGTCGCCCAGGCAGGCGGCCTGATAGCGTTCCAGAACCTGCGTCACGCGCCAGATCACGATCTCATCGACCGAGGCGGGCCTTTCCGCCAGGTGATCGGCACCGGGCAGGAACTGCCAGATCAGCGGCAGCGGGATGGCCCGCCCGTCGATGGTGCCGCGCAGCCGCCCGACCGCGCCTTCGGCACCGGCACCGGGCCAGAGATAGCGGATGCGATCCGACAGCGAGTAATGGCGCAGCATGCGCAGATCGCCCGCGCTGCCGCTGTAATGGCCGCGCCAATGGGTCGGATCGGCCAGCATCGCGGCCTCCATCGCGGCTGCCAGCGGCCTTGCGCCGTAATCGGGGTCCATCTCGCCCGCGATGAGATCCAGCGCATAAAGCGC
Source organism: Paracoccus sp. (in: a-proteobacteria) (assembly GCA_030538515.1). Classification (GTDB taxonomy): domain Bacteria; phylum Pseudomonadota; class Alphaproteobacteria; order Rhodobacterales; family Rhodobacteraceae; genus Paracoccus. Next base: position 12,423 of record JAUNTV010000021.1, on the reverse strand, counting down.
CTCGCGCAGCGCGAAAGTCAGTTGCGGCCCGACCTTGAGGATCGCCCAACCGTCCCTGACCAGCCCGCGCAGCGCGGCTTGCGGCTGGTAATCGGTCGAATGCGCCTCGAAGACGAGGCCGGGCAGATCGTCCAGAACCCGCGAAAGCGCCGCCGCCGCCGGGCGGTCATAGGCGATGACATTGCGATTTCCGAATTCGACACCGGGCTGGACGACCATGGCGATGACGCGATCCATTGCGGCATCCAGCCCGGCCTTTCGAAACAGCCGCCGATGGACCGCGTAGCTTTCGCGCGCGGCAACCGGATCGGTGGGGGGCACGCGGTCAAGCATGTGATCAGCCCCGCCAGGCGGCGGAACCTCGGTGCCGATCACATAGACCGGCGCGGGGGTGCCCGCGCGGGCGGCGGCGCTTTCGGCGGCGGCGGCCAGCCGCGCGGCGCGGGCTGCGGTGGTGGCATCGTCAAGCGCTGCCGGCTCGCCCCGGCACCCCATCGAGGCATCCAGGTGGATCTTGCGAAACCCCGCCGCCACGAAATCGGCCACGCAGTTTTCGGCCAGTGCCAGCGCCTCATCGGCGGGCAGGGTGCGCCAGGGGTTCGGCCCCAGATGATCGCCGCCAAGCAGGACCAGATCGGCGGGGCAGGATTCGGCGCGCGCCAGATCATGGACCAGTGCCGCGAAATCCATCGGGCGCATGCCCGTATAGCCGCCCTGCTGATTGACCTGATTGCAGGTCGCCTCGATCAGCGCGGGCCTGCCCGTCCGCGCCGCCAGCCGCAAGGCCGCGCGCAGCACCAGCGGATGGGCCGAACAGACCGAGGTAATACCGCGCCTGCCCCGCCCCGCGCCCAGATCGCCCGGAAGGATCATCATGGCACCCTCGGGGTGGCGGCGATGAAGGCGTCAAGCACGGCCCGGCTTGCGGCCCCTTCCATGGGGCCCCGGACGGTGACATTGCGCGCACCTGCGGCACAGCCGTAATCCAGCGCCTGCCCGATGCCCATGCCAAGGCGGCGGCAGGTCAGATAGGCGCCGCCGAAACAATCGCCCGCGCCGGTCGGGTCGGTTTCGGTCACGGCGAAGGCGCGCGCATGGGTCACGCCAGCGGCGCTATAGGCCGATGCCCCCCGGTCCCCGCGCTTCAGCACCACCTCGCCCACGCCTTGCGCCAGAAGCGCGGCGATGGCCCCGGCCTCGCCGCCCTTGCTGCTGCCGGCAGCGCGAAAAAGCTCATCGCCCGAGGGCAGCAGAAGATCGGCCATGTCCACCAGCCGCGCAAACAGCGCCTCGGCCTCTGGCTCATGGGCCAGTTCCTTGCGCAGATTGGGATCAAGCGAAATCGAGCCGCCGCGCGCCCTGATTATATCCGCCGCCCGCGTGATCACGTCGCGCGCGGGCGCCATGTTCAGCGCCGAGCCCATGACATGCAGATGTCCCGCCCGCGCCACGAGCGCCGCGACCGCCCCCGTCCAGCCGAAGCTGACCGCCGCGGAATGGGGCATGTTATAGACGAAATCCCGGCTTCCATCCGCCCGGTAGCGCACAAAGGCGCTGCCGGTGGGGCGGTCGGGGTCGGTGGCCACGGCGCTGATATCGGCCCCGTCCGCGTCAAGCCGCGCAAGGTTGAGCCGGCCGAAATCATCCGCGCCCACCGCGCCGATCATGCCGGCCCGACCGCCAAGACGCGCGCATTGGCTGATGAAGATCGCGGGCGCGCCACTGGGATAGGGCCCGGTCAGCGCGATCGGGTTCATAAAACCCTCGCCGATGGTGTCGGCCATGATCTCGACAAGGATTTCGCCCACTGAGATCGTCGGGCCAAGGCTGTCGGGTGCCAGCATGTCAGGGCCGGGCGTTGGTGGCGCGTCGCCGCGCGGCCTCGGCGCGTTTCATCTGGATGAACCGGTGGGCATGCGCGGCCAGGGGATCGTTCTCGGCCCATGTGTCGCGCCAGATCGCGCAGGCAAGCGACAGCCCCTCATCCACCACGGCGGTCGAGAAGCTCTCGAACACGATATCGCCGGCATAGCCGATATCCAGCAGCGCATCGAAGATCGGGTCGAAATCGATCACCCCGTCGCCCAGATAGCCGCGATTGCTTTCGCCGATATGGAAATAGCCCAGCTTCGGACCCGCCAGCCGGATCGCAGCGGCGGGATTGGCTTCCTCGATATTCATGTGGAAACTGTCCAGATGCAGCGCCAGCCCGTCGCTGCCGGCATCGTCGAGATATTTCAACCCCTGCGCGGTGGTGTTCAGAAGGTTGCTTTCGAAACGGTTGACGACCTCCAGCACGATATCGATGCCAAGCGAGCGCCCCAGATCGCCGATCTCCGACAGCACGCCCACACTGTTCTTCCAGCCCTCGGCGCTTGGCTGGCGGTCATATTTCCGATGTGCCGAATACAGAATCCCCCCCAGCTTGTCGCCGCCGATATCGCGCACCGCAGCGACGGCATCGGCCAGCATCTGTCTGCCGCGCGCCACGCAATCGGGATCGGTGCTGGAAACATCGCATTCGGCAGGCAGGCCCATGGTCACGCCGATCTCCACATCCAGCGCCTGCGCCCTTTTTGCCAGCCGGTCCAGGTCGAAAAGCTCGGGGCGCAGATAGGCGAATTCGATGGCGCGGTAGCCGTGCCTGGCGCTTTTCTCCAGTGCCATCTCAAGCCCTTCCTGCGTCTGCCCGCCAGTCCAGACGAAAGAATGAATCCCCAGCCGCCTCATGTCGATCCCCCGATCCGCTGTTCTGACCCCTTCTTACAATTGAACGACCTCTCTTACAAATGTTTTTCGCGCCATGCGGCTTGCCCCGACCCCCTTGGGGGCGAAGGCTCAGGGAATCAGCCATGATCCGCCGGCAGCCCCCCAAGGGGGACCGCCCGTCGCAGGAAAAACCCGCTCTTGTTGCCGGCTCAGTCCAGAGAAGGCAGCGCGGCCCGAACCTTTTTCGGCAGACCGGCACGGATGATGGCATAGGATTGGCGGATGCGATGGGTGATCTCGTCACCGGGTGCCGAGGGCGGCAGCGCCACCCAACTGCGGTGAAAATAGGGCGCCTTCACGCCCACGCCCGCATCGATCAGCATCGAGGCGGTGTCGATACTGTCGGTCTTGACCGAAATCAGATCGGCCTTCGGGCCTGTGCCCATGGCCAGGAAAATCTTCCCGCCAAGCTTCCAGACCTCGATGCCCGGCCCGAAAGGCTCGGACCATTGCGCGCCGGGCAGGGCGGCGCAGAACCGGTTCACCTCCTAGCGGTTCATCCTCGTCCCTGCTCCTCTTCTGTCTGGAAATATCCTCCGGGGGTCCGGGGGTGGAAAACCCCCGGCGCGGCGGCGGCTCAGACCTCTTCGATGCGCAATTCCACCGGGTCTTCGGCAATGACGCCGGTGCCCGGCAGGGCGGCGATGGCGTGATCGAT
>JAUNTV010000021.1:0-8966 GCA_030538515.1 Paracoccus sp. (in: a-proteobacteria) | reverse complement strand
CTCGCCTCGGGCGTGGTCTTGTGGGTCACGATCAGCACCGGCGCGGGCCCGCCGTCATGATCATATTGCCGCATCCGGTGGATGGATATCCCCGCATCCCCCAGAACCGTCGCCACCTTGGCAAGCGCGCCGGGCTTGTCCAGAAGCGCCAGCCGCAGGTAATAGGCCGCAGGCACGGCCGTGCGCGCGGGCTGCGCGCGGCGCAGCAGGGCGGCGGGTTCGCCGAAGACGGGGATGCGCACGTCGCGCGCAAGCTCGACCACATCGGACATGACCGCGCTTGCCGTCGGGCCTTCGCCCGCGCCCGCGCCGCGCAGCACGACCTGACCCACGCTGTCGCCCTCGATCACCACCATATTGGTGCCGCCCTGCAACTGGCCAAGGGGGCTTTCGGCGGGCACGAGGCAGGGCGACATGCGCTGTTCCAGCCCGCGCCCGGTCATCTGCGCCACGCCCAGAAGCTTGATGCGGTAGCCCATATCGGCGGCGCGGCGGATATCGTCGATGCTGACGCGCTCGATCCCCTCGATCTCGACGGCATCGAAATCGACCTGCGTGCCGAAAGCGATGGATGACAGGATGGCCAGCTTGTGCCCGGCATCGATCCCGCCCACATCCAGCGTCGGATCGGCCTCCAGATAGCCCAGTTGCCGGGCTTCCTCGAAGACATCGGCATAGGGCAGGCCCGCGCTTTCCATACGCGTCAGAATGTAATTGCAGGTGCCGTTCATCACCCCCATGACCCGGCTGATGCGGTTGCCGGCCATGGATTCGGTCATGGTCTTGATGATCGGGATGCCGCCTGCGACGGCGGCCTCGAAGCGGATCACGCGGCCTGCATCTTCCGCGATGCGGGCCAGTTCCTGACCATGGATGGCCAGAAGCGCCTTGTTTGCGGTCACTACATCCTTGCCGGCGCGCAAGGCGGCCTCGACCGACTGGCGCGCGATGCCCTCATGCCCGCCGATCAGCTCGACATAGACATCCACATCGTCGCGCTGCGCCAGCGTCATCGCATCCTCGACCCAGGCATAGCCCGAGAGATCCGCATCCCGGTTCCTGAGCCGGTCGCGCGCCGAGACCGCGCTGATCACCACCGGCCGGCCCGAGCGCGCGGCCAGCAGGTCGGCATGGTTCTGAATGATCTTGACGACACCGATTCCAACGGTGCCCAGCCCGGCAATGCCAAGCCGAAGGGGGGCGGACATGGGTAGCCTCGTTCAACGCTTGCTCTGGTCTGTTAGCGCGCCCGGCGCGCCGTTGCAACGCGCGCGCATCCGGCGGAGCAAGGCCGGGGGTTTTCCACCCCCGGACCCCCGGAGGATATTTGTCGACAGAAGATGGCAGGGGGCTTCCGGGGGGGCGTCAGTCGGGGTCGTGGCCGACCCATTCGCCTTCGATCCCGGTCTGGCGCATGATATCGATGCTGCGCCGGGCGGCGTGCAGCGTTCTGGCGTGGATGGCGTCCAGATCGTCGCGGCCCATATCGCCGGGATAGACCTTGCCCTGGGTGTTGAGGAATGACGGGCGCCAGCGTTCCGGGCTGCTGCCCGGTTTCCATGACGCATGGCAGAGCAGGTTGCGGTCCTGCCTGATCTGGCGCAGGTCGCGGGCGAGGGTTTCGCGGCCCTCGATGCCGGCCCTGGCCATCTGCTTGACGAACTGGTCGATCAGCGTGCCGAGCGTGTCATCGGCGATATCTTCCATCCGGCGCAGGAAGGCGGCCAATGCGCGGTCATCGGGTCTTTGCCCCAGCCCGGTCAGGGTGAGCGCGAAGATGGCGCGTTTGAGGGCCTCTTCCAGAAAGCCGAAGCCGGAAATCGCATGGCCGAGGGCGGCGGCGAAATCATCGGGCAGGCGGGTCGGGGTCTGGGGGATGCTCATGATCCTGGGGTTTAGCCCGCCCGGCGGCGTTTGTCTTTAGCGCGGCTCATCTTTCGCTGCGCGGCAAACGGCCTATATTCATGGGCAAAGAGGTGCCAATGCGAAATCCGATAATCGTTCTGATCATGGTGGTGCTGCTCGGCGGCATGGGGGGCGGGGGTGATCTCAGCGCGCCCTCGCGCGTCAATCCGCCCTCGCCGGCAGAGGTCGATGCCGCGCAGGCCGCCCCGCCGCGCGTGCCCGAGGCGGGGGAAAGCGGCAGCCTGCCTGTGCCGGCCCGGCCCGAACTGCATATCCTGCCTGCCGCCGAAACCACGCCCGGGCAGTTTCTGTGGCAGGCGCGGCCCGTCGTGGTCTTTGCCGATACCCAGGCCGATCCCGCCTTTCTGCGCCAGATCCAGGCCTTGCAGGATCTGCCCGGCCCGCTTCTGGATCGCGATGTCGTGGTGATCAGCGACACGGAACCGGCTGCCGCCAGTGTCTGGCGGCGCCAGCTTCATCCGCGCGGCTTCTCGCTGGTGATCATCGACAAGGACGGGCAGGTCAAGCAGCGTCGCCCCCAGCCCTGGAGCGTGCGCGAGATCACCCGCGCCATCGACAAGTTCCCGCTGCGGCTGGAAGAGATCGGGCGCGCCGGGATGGTTCCTTGATCCATGCGCGCGGGCGGCTTATATAATCAGCAGAGCAAGGGGAGAATGCGCCATGTCCGCAACCTATACGCCCAAGCCGATCCGCGTCAGAACCGGCCCGCGTCCGGGTTACTGACCGTTCTGCGGCCGTCCACATTGGACTGGATCGCCAGAAGCGCGCTGTTGCCCAGTTCGATGGCGCCGAGCTTCATCGAGATATAGTCACGATACATCGCTGCTGCCCGTGATGCCCCGATCTTCGCGGGGTCGAGCGCGCGCAGATCCGCGATGATCGCGCCGATCGCGTTGAGCTGGCTGTAATAAAGCACCACCGGATCGACCGTATCGCGGGGCAGGATATGCAGTTCGGCCACGATGGCGCGGAAGATGGCGTCGTTATGTTCGGTCGGGATGACGGGGAAATAGCCCGGCTCTGTCTCGATCCGATGCGCGATTCCGGCACCATATTCGGCGATATGGTCGCGTTCAAGCACGGCGAGATAGGCGCGGATCTCGGCGAAAAGGGCGCGCTGCACGTCGCGCACACGCTCGGCGCGCAGCTTGGCGTCGCGCTTGCGACCCTGAAGCGCCACCACCCACCAGCCGGCAGCCAGAAACAGGCCCGCAATCACCGCCGATTGCGCCTGCGGGGCCAGCAGATGGTCAAGGGGCGGGGTCATGCGGGCGGGCCTTCGGTGGCGGTGGGTGGTCGCGCCGAGACTACCCGGCCCGTGACGCGAAGGCGAGGGGGTGATGAAAAAGCGCCGCCCCAAAGGGACGGCGCTTCGTGATCATCGCGTTTGCGTGCTTACTGGCAGAAGCCCGCATCATTGCACAGCGCCCCGGCGGCGGCACCGATGGCCGCGCCTTTATAGACGTCGCTTTCGCGTTTGCCGGCGACATGGGCGATGGTTGCGCCCGCCGCCGCGCCGATGGCGGCACGGTCGACATCGGTGGGGTTGATGTTCTGCGTGCAGCCGGCAAGGCCGAGCGAGAACAATGCGGCCGCAGCCGCGAGGTGAATCCGGGTCATGGCGGACCTTTCATGAAAGGGATCGCAAGGGCCGCAGCAGGCGGCCGGGGCGGTCGGTGTCAGGGCCGGGCACATCTCTGTCCCCGGCCGGATGGTCATCAACGCGGCTGGCAGACGCCAACATCGTCGCAAAGCGCGCCGGCGGCGGCACCCAGCATCACGCCGGTGGATACCCGCTCATCCAGCGCCTTGGCGGTGATCGCGCCCACGCCGGCCCCCACGAGGGCGCGCTGCGCGTCCGGCGTCATGGCGCTGCCGCCATAGGGGTCGTTGCAGGCGGCAAGCGTGCCGAGGGCGAGAACGGCACCGAGAAGGCGAAGAGAGGTTTTGGTCTGCATGGTAACACTGCCTTTGTTGTAAATGGCGCCCGTTAGCCGGGCATGATTGTTTGCAAAACGCACTTTGCCACAAGAAGTTGCACGGGAAAACTGACAACAGCGTGAAACCCTGTGAGGCGGCGGTGCGCCGCCGATCGGGCGCGGGTCAGTCCTCGTCATTGTCGTCACCCTCGTCATCTTCCAGGTCGTCCCATGGCTCCTCAGGCTGGTCAGGGGCGAACAGTTCGGGAAAAGAGGCCTCTGCCCGGGCCAGATCGACCCGAAGAAGCTGGTCGTATGAGGTCGGGTCAAGCTTGCCCACGGCCAGCACCTCGCGGCCCAGAAGCCAGGACAGCCGCCCCGCATCCAGATTGCCGCGTTCGAATTCGCCGTCGCCGAAATGCGCGATCAATGCGGCCAGAAAACCGGCATCGGCGCGCCGGTCGGCGGGGCTGCGGTCGCGGAAGCGCTCGCGCGCGATCAGCTTCGTGGCCCCTTTGGCATTGGCGCGGCGGATGGTGAACTGGTAATCCGTCGAGGGCAGACGCGAAGGAAACCCACGATGTTTCAGCATGTTATCCCCTTGCGTCAAGGTGGTTCGCACGGGCAGCCGCGCTGCCCGCACGCTTGGGCGGCCAAGCTTAATTGGCGCCGTATTTGCCCTGATAGACCGGTTCGGGCGTGATGGCGACCGGCATGGTGTTGATTTCAGGCTCGCGCGGCTGGCAAGCGGCCAGAACGCCCAGAGCCACGAAGGCAAGCGCGATTTTCGTCGACATTTTCTGCTCCTGTATCCTGTATGCGGGGTTTTGGGCCCGGTTTTTTATCGATTTCGCCCCCGGTCACGGGGACCCGCTGATTCTAGGGAATAATCGGCGCAGGTGATAGCGCCGCCCCGGTGGCTCGGCATGAGTTTGCCGATCTGTGGCAGGCTTGCATCAGCGCTTCAATAGGGCCGCCAGATGCAGATGTCGCGGTCGGGCGGCAGGGTGAAGGTCTCGAACAGCTGGACGGCCCCGGGCACGAGGCCGGTGCTGTCGAGCGCGCGATCCGAAAGCGAGATGACGATCTCGCTGGGGCGGGGGCCGGGTCTGGCGATGCGGGGCAAGGCGAAATTCTCGCACAGCCAGTGCAGATCGTCATGCATCGGGTCGCGCAGCAGGGCCTCGGGCGCGGGCGGCACGATGGCATTGAGCGCCGGGCCACCGGGGCCGGTTTCCGCGCCGGAAGGGGCCGGGACGGCGGGGGCGGGCAGGCCGGTTCCGGGCGCGTCAAGCAGGATCGGGGGCGCTTGCGCGGCGTTGCGGGCCGGGTCATCGGTTGGCTCGGTTTCTTCATCCGTAAGCTCCTCCATCGGCATGGCCGGGCCGGGGGGCACCAGATAGGCCAGGCCGGGGGCGATGAAGCGAAAACGATAGCTCAGCCCACCGCCGGCGGCACGTCCCGCCACCATGTCCTGCCAGAAGATCGCCTGACCCGAGGGCACCGCCACCGGCACCCCCTGTCCGGGCGCGGGGCTGGCCATCGCGGGGGGCGCGGGCAGCAGCAGTGCCAGAAAAAGGGGCGCGAAACGGGGGGCGGAAGCGGACATCGTAACACCAAAACCGGGCAGACCGGCGAAAGACAAGGACAACATGGCCCCGCGCGCGCATGGGGCGGCTGCGTTTCTAGCAGGGAATCGCCGCGGTCGTATCGCGGGGACGGGCGATATTCCGGCGCTGTTGCATGGATGCAATCCTGACCGGTCCGGCGCGCGCGGGCCTTCGCGCGCTTGACGCGGGCCGGGTGATGGGGGAAAGCGGGGCCATGGTTTTGCAGATCGACATATCGGCCATCGCGGCCAATTACGCGGCCCTTGCCGCGCTTGCGCCGGGCGCGCGGGCGGCGGGCGTGGTCAAGGCGGATGCCTATGGGCTTGGCGCGGGGCCGGTGGCGGCCGGTCTGGCCGGGGCCGGCGCGCGGGATTTCTTCGTGGCGCTGGCGGATGAGGCGGCGGATCTGCGCGCCCATGTCGGGGCGGGGGCGCGGATATTCGTGCTTTCGGGCCATATGGAGGGGGCATCCCCTGGCGATGCGATTCCGGTTCTCAACAGCCCCGCGCAATTCTTCCGCGACCGCGCCATGCGTCCGGGCAGGCCCTTCGCCATCCAGCTTGACACAGGCATGAACCGGCTGGGGTTCGAGCCGGGCGAATGGGCCGGTCTGAGGGCCGAGATCCTGGCCGCAGGGCCTGAACTGATCATGTCGCATCTGGCCTGCGCCGATGCGCCGGGCCACCCGATGAACGCCCGCCAGCTTGCCGCCTTCCGCGCCATGACCGAGGGCGCGGGCGTGCCCCGCAGCCTTGCCGCGACCGGTGGCATCCTGCTGGGGCCGGACTATCATTTCGACCTGATCCGCCCCGGCATCGGGCTTTACGGGGCCATGCCCTTTGCCGATGCGCGCCCGGTTCTGCGCCTGTCACTGCCGGTGATCCAGACCCGTGTGGTCGAGGCGGGCGAAAGCGTGGGCTATTCCAATACCTTCACCGCGCCCCGGACGATGCGGGTGGCGACGGTGGCGGCGGGCTATGCGGACGGGCTGCACCGGACGCTTTCGTCTGATGGCCAGCAGCCGCGCGTATCCCTTTTCGCGGGCGATCTGGCCTGCCCGGTCATCGGGCGGGTGTCGATGGACCTGATCACGGTCGATGTCTCGGCCCTGGCAGAGGTGCCGGCTGAACTGGATCTGATCGGCCCGCAGCAAAGCGTGGATGCCCTGGCCGGGGCCATGGGCACGATCGGTTACGAGGTGCTGACCGCGCTCGGGCGGCGTTACGCGCGCCATTATCAATGATCCTGACCCGCCCTATCCGGCTGATCGGGCAGGGCGCGCTTGGCGTCATGCGCGGGGCCGGGCGGGTGGCGCTTTTCGCGACCCGCGCGTTGGCGCATCGGCCCGAGCCGCGCGAATTTCTGCGCCAGATGATCCAGATCGGCTGGCTGTCCTTGCCCGTGGTCGGGCTGACGGCGCTGTTCACGGGGGCGGCACTGGCGCTTCAGATCCATTCCGGCGGTCAGCGCTTTTCGGCGGCCGAGGTCGTGCCCGCCGTGGTCGCCATCGCCATGGCGCGTGAATTGGGGCCGGTTCTGGGCGGGCTGATGGTGGCGGCGCGCGTGGCCTCATCCATCGCGGCCGAGATCGGCACCATGCGCGTGACCGAACAGATCGACGCGCTTGTCACGCTTTCGGCCGATCCCTTGCGCCATCTGGTCACGCCCCGGCTTTGGGCGGCGGTCATCGCGGTGCCCTTGCTGGTGGGTCTGGGCGATGTGGTGGGGATCATGGGCGGCTGGCTGGTGGGCACGCAATCGCTTGGCTTCACCTCGGGCGGCTATATCGCCGCAAGCTGGTCCTTTCTGGAAAGCTGGGACGTGATCTCGGGCCTTCTGAAAGGGGCGGTGTTCGGGCTGATCGTGGCGCTTTCGGGCTGCTGGTTCGGGATGAATGCCGGGCGCGGCGCGGCGGGCGTGGGCCGGGCCACGAAACATGCGGTCATGGCCTCGGCCATCGGCATTTTCGCGGCCAATTTCGCCATGACGGGGCTGTTCTTCTGATGCCGCCCGAACTGGAAATCCGGGGCCTGCGCAAGCGTTTCGGCACGCAGGACGTGCTGACGGGCGTGGATATGGTGCTTCAGCCCGGCGAAAGCCTTGCCGTGATCGGCCAGTCGGGAAGCGGCAAATCGGTGCTTTTGCGATCCATCCTCGGGCTGGAGCGCGCGGATGGGGGCGAGGTGCTCTGGCAGGGGCAGGTGCTGGCGGGCGCGCGCCGCGCCGCGTTTCTGGACCGTTTCGGGATGCTCTTTCAGGGGGCGGCGCTGTTCGACAGCCTGCGGGTCTGGGAAAACGTGGCCTTCCGGCTGCGCAAGCCCCTTGGCGATGCCCGCGCCCGGCAGATCGCCATCGAAAAGCTGGCCCGCGTGGGGCTGGAACCCGAGATCGCCGATCTTTACCCCGCGGCGCTTTCGGGCGGCATGGCCAAGCGCGCCGGGCTGGCGCGCGCCATCGCGGCCGATCCGCGCGTGATCTTCTTTGATGAGCCGACGACAGGCCTTGACCCGATCCGGGCGGCAAGGATCAATGCGCTGATCCGCGATATCCTGCACGAGACCGGCGCCAGCGCGATCACCATCACCCATGACATGACCACGGTGGCGCATGTGGCCGACCGGGTGGTCATGCTTGCGGCGGGGCGGGCGCATTGGCAGGGCCTTCCCGGCGCGATGGCTGCGGCCAGCGACCCGCTGCTGCATGACTTCATCCGTGGCATCTGGCGCGACTGACGCCCGCGCGCGATGTGAAACTTTTGCGACAGCTTGGCAGTTTCGCTTCGAAGCCCTTGTGTAAACGCCCCATGCAGACCACCATAGCTTTGACGACAACCCGGAGAACGCCTTGGGCCTGACCCCGACCGCAACCGATCCCGCCGCGCCTTCCGCCAGCCAGCAAGGCGAGACGCTTCTGGAATTTCCCGACAACCGCCTGCTGATCGAGCTATGCGGCCCGGCCGATTCGCATCTGTCGCAGGTCGAGGCCGCGCTTGGCGTCCATATCCTGCGGCGCGGCAACCTGCTGGCCGTGATCGGCGCGCAATCCGCGCGCGATGTCGCCAGCCAGCTTCTGGGCGCGCTTTATGGGCGGCTTGAACAGGGCCGCCCGGTTTCCGCGCCCGAAATCGACGCCGCCCTGCGCATGGGCCCGGATGCCGAGACGGCCTCGCTTTCCCCCGATGAGCAGCTTGAGATGTTCGGCTCTGGCCCGATCGAGCTGCGCACGCGGAAAAAAACCGTCGAGCCGCGCACCGATGCCCAGAAGGATTATGTGCGCAACCTGTTTGCCCATGAAATGGCCTTCGGCATCGGCCCCGCGGGCACCGGCAAGACCTATCTGGCGGTGGCCGTGGGCGTGACCATGCTGATCGGCGGCCATGTCGACCGCATCATCCTGTCGCGCCCCGCCGTCGAGGCGGGCGAGCGCCTGGGCTTTCTGCCCGGCGACATGAAGGAGAAGGTCGATCCCTATATGCAGCCGCTTTACGACGCGCTGAACGATTTTCTGCCCG
>JAUNTV010000020.1 GCA_030538515.1 Paracoccus sp. (in: a-proteobacteria) | reverse complement strand
AACAGCGCGCCGGTCTTGCCCTGCGGGATGATGTCGTTCAGCAGCGTGTTGGTTTCATAGGGCTGGATCGTCGCGTTGATCCCGACCATCGACAGATAGGCGGCGACGGCCTGCGCGACCTCGCCGAAGGTGGCGTCATTGCCGCGAATGTCGATCTGCACCGCAGACCCCGGCGCCACGCCTGCCTCGGCCAGCAGGGCCTGGGCGGCCTCGGGGTCGTAGGGCAGCGGCTTCAGGTCGGGATCATAGCCGAAGGACAGCGGCCCCTGGAAGCTGGCGATGACTTCGGCCTGACCGCCAAGGATTTCCGTGACGATGGTTTCGCGGTCGACGGCCTGAATCAGTGCCTTGCGGACGCGCGGATCGGCGGTGATCCCGTCGCGGGTGTTGAAGCGCAGCGCAACCACGGTCGGCCCGGCGGTCGAGACGATCTCAAGGTTCGGGTCGGCCTGAATGGTCGGGATCAGCGACACCGGAATGGTCGGCGGGATAACCAGATCGACGCGCCCGGCCTGCAATTCCGCCACCGCTGTCGCCGGTTCGGTGATGAAGCGGTATTCCAGTTCCGACAGTTTCGCCGTATCGCCCCAGAACCCGTCATAGGCGGCAAGGTTCAGCGATACCTTGGGTTCATAGGACACGAATCTGAACGGGCCGGTGCCGACCGGGTTCATGTTGAAATGCGCGTCGCCATGTTCGGCCAGATATTGCGGCGGCACGATCATGGCGCCGTAGCCGGCCAGCTTGATCAGCAGCACCGGATCAGGGGCGGACAGGTGGAAATCGACGGTGTAATCATCGATCACCTCGACGCTGGAAATGGCGACATAGTTCGACCGCTGCGGGCCCTGCGCGCCTTCGTCGCCCAGCAGGCGCTCAAAGGTGAATTTCACCGCCTCGGCGTTAAAGGGTTCGCCATTGTGGAAGGTCACGCCTTCGCGCAGGGTAAAGCGGATGCGCGTGCCTTCGTCCAGTTCTTCCCATCCGGTTGCCAGCGCCGGCACCAGTTCCATATCCGGGCCGCGATAGGTCAGCCCGTCGAAGATATTCGTCGCAGCCGAGGCCCAGTTCACCAGAAAGGTGTCGATCGGGTCCCATGAGCCGGGATCTTGCGGCGATGAAATGGTCAGCTTGCCATCGGCAAGCGCCGGGCCTGCCAGCGCGGTGCCAGACAGCAACAGCGCCGCCAGACCGGCTTTAAGCGTGGACAGAGACATGTGATACTCCCTTGATGTTATGATCGTTCAGTCGGCGTGACCCGCCACGAAATGGCCGGGGGCGATTTCGTGCAGCGGGATGACGGGTGGTTCCTGCCCGACCGGGCGCGTGGTCGAGGGGATTTCCCCTTCGATCAGCGGGCGGGTGCCGCGCTGTGCCGGATCAGCGACCGGCACCGCCGACAGCAGCCGCTGCGTATAGGGGTGCGCGGGCTGTTCGAACACCTGCGCGCGGCTGCCCAGTTCCATCACCTGCCCGGTATAAAGCACGGCGACGCGGTGGCTCATCTTTTCGACCACGGCCATGTCGTGGCTGATGAACAGATAGGACAGCCCCTCGTCCCTTTGCAGATCCATGAACAGGTTGATGACCTGTGCCTGCACCGACACATCCAGCGCCGAGAGCGCTTCATCCGCGATAATCAGGCGCGGCCTGGATGACAGCGCGCGCGCGATGCAGACCCGCTGGCGCTGACCGCCCGAAAACTCATGCGGATAGCGGCTGGCCATCGCGGGGCTCAGGCCGACACGTTCCAGCAATTCGCCCACGCGGGCGCGGATCGCGCGGTCATTGTCCAGAAGGCCGTGGGTGCGGATCGGTTCGGCAATCGAATACCCCACCGTCCGCCGCGGATCGAGCGAGGCGAACGGGTCCTGAAAGATATACTGCACATCGCGGCGCAGGCGCTGGCGTTCGGCCAGGCTCATCCCGGCCATCGGCTTGCCGTCAAAGCGGATCTCGCCTGAAATCGGGTCCTGCAATTGCTGGATCGTGCGCCCGATGGTTGATTTGCCTGACCCGCTTTCCCCCACCAGCGCCAGCGTTTCGCCGGGCCAGATGTCAAAGCTGACATGGTTCACCGCGCTGCACCGATGCGTCGCGCGGCCCCAGAAATCCTTCCTGATGTCAAAGCGCACCAGCAGATCGCGCACTTGCAGCAAGGGGGGCAGATCGTAGCGTGCGGTGTCCTGGGGGCGCGTCTCGCCCACCCGGCGCGATGTGTCGCCATCCAGCACCGTCAGCGCCTCGCGCAGCGGATAGGGCTGCCCGCGCATCGACCCAAGCCGGGGCACGGCCGACAGCAGCGCCTTGGTATAGGGGTGGGCGGGGGCGGCGAAGATCTGCTTGACCGGGCCTTCTTCGACCTTGCGGCCCTGCCACATGACCACAACGTCATCGGCCATTTCGGCGACCACGCCCATGTCATGGGTGATAAAGATCACCGCCATGCCCAATTCGGCCTGCAATTCCTTGATGATGGTCAGGATCTGCGCCTGCACCGTCACATCCAGCGCGGTTGTCGGCTCATCCGCGATCAGCAGCTTGGGCCGGCAGGCCAGCGCCATGGCAATCATCACCCGCTGACGCATCCCGCCCGACAACTGATGCGGATAGCGCCCCAGAAGCCCCGCCGCATCGGGCAGGCGCACCAGTGACAACAGGCGCTCTGCCTCGGTCAATGCGGCTTTTCTGGTCATGCGTTCGTGCAGGATCAGCACCTCGGCCAGTTGATCGCCGATGGTGAACACCGGGTTCAGCGAGGTCATCGGCTCCTGGAAGATCATGGCGATCTCATTGCCGCGCACCCGGCGCATGGTCTTTTGATCCGCCGCGATCAGGTCGGTTTCGCCCCCATCCCCGGCAAAGCGGATGCGCCCTTGCGGGTAGTCCGCGCCCGCCAGATCGGCCAGCCGCATGATCGACATCGAGGTGACGGATTTGCCCGACCCGCTTTCGCCCACAACGGCGGTGGTGCGCCCGGCGCGGACGCTGAAGCTGAGATTCTCGACCACCTGCGCCGAGCCGAACCGGACCGACAGGTTCTCGACACGCAGCAGATCGGGGGTTCGGGTCATGGCACCGCTCAGAATGTGGCGGCCGCGCGGGCGGCCTGATTGTAGATACCCGACAGCATCCGCAGCAGGGCCGCCGCCTCCGACAGATCACCTTCCGCCACAGAGGTCTGCGCGGTCATGCCCAGCAGCAGCTTTTCGCGCAGTTGCGCGTATCGCTGGCACGCCGAAACCCCCGTTTCCGTCAGCCGGACCAGCTTTTCCTTGCCGGTGCGGCGGGTGCAGATCAGCCCGGCGGCTTCCAGCTTTTTCATGGCATAGGCGACGATATGGATGTCTTCGATGTCCAGGATCAGCGCGATGTCGGCCATCCGTTTTTCCCGGTCCCGGTGGGCGATGGAATGCAGGATCGCCACCTCGGTCGCGGACAGGCCGGGATAGCCCGCCGCCGCCATACAGCGCACCATCCAGCGATTGAACGCGTTCGAGGCGATCATCAGCCCGTATTCCACCTCGGACAGCGCGGGCGAGCGTCCCGCCGCAAGATGGGCCGAGGACACGACAGGTCCAAGATCCGACGCGGCCCGCGCCCCCTTCACATCCGCGCTGATCTTCGCAATCGGCAATACATTGTCGCCCGTTTCGCGCATGATCTCCCCCTTTGGTCTCAACATGACATCGGTAATTTATCGACGGTTTGTCAATAATTTTTGATTTTTTGCGCCCATAGCGATCATTCCCTGTCCCCGGACCGACCGGCGAAGGCCGCGCATGAGGCACAGGCCGGGAAGACATATATACGCCATTTCAATATGTTGGCGACATCTTCCCCGGGGCGAGCCGACATGTGGCGCAGAAACGTGCACCGTCACGACGCGGACAGGTAAATACTCGATACCCTACTGTGCCGGCAACCGATCCTGAAGATCGGCACAGTTTACGGGGCCTGGCTGCCGTGCCGCAGGAAAGATGCAGCCCGGATGTCATCCGATCGTCAGGGCGGACCCTTGGGCAAGGACGAAACCGGCAGTGGTCGCCCTTGCGCGGATCAGAGGATGCCGGCGTGGCGCATGGCCTCGTCGATGCGGGTCTTGGTGGCCTGCGTCAGCCCGACAAGCGGCAGGCGCACGCGCTCATTGCCGATCCCGAGACGGGAAAGCGCGTATTTCGTGCCGACCAGCCCCGGTTCAAGGAAGATCGCCACATGCAGCGGCATCAGCCTGTCTTGCAATTCCAGCGCGCGCGCGTAATCGCCCGCCAGCGTCGCCTCCTGGAAATCGGCGCAAAGCCGGGGGGCGACATTGGCGGTCACGCTGATGCAGCCCTGACCGCCATGGGCGTTGAAGCCAAGCGCGGTCGCATCCTCGCCCGAAAGCTGGATGAAATCCGGCCCGCAGGTGATGCGCTGCTGGCTGACACGTTCCAGCTTGCCCGTCGCGTCCTTGACCCCGGCGATGCGGGGCAGGGCGGCCAGTTCGCCCATGGTCTCGGGCGTCATGTCGATGACCGAGCGGCCGGGGATGTTATAGATGATGATCGGCAGGCTGGTTGCGTCATGGATGGCGCTGAAATGCGCGATCAGTCCGGCTTGCGTGGGCTTGTTGTAATAGGGCGTCACCACCAGCACGCCGCTGGCACCCACGCTTTCGGCATGCTGCGCCAGCCCGATCGCCTCTCGGGTAGAGTTCGAGCCGGCGCCCGCGATGACGGGCACGCGGCCATCGGCGATGCGGATGACCTCTTCGACGGTGCGGCGGTGTTCGTCATGGCTCAGCGTGGGGGATTCGCCGGTGGTGCCGCAGGGCACAAGGCCGTGGCTGCCCTCGGTGATCTGCCATTCGACGAATTTCTTCAGCATGTCCATATCCAGCTCGCCGTCCGGGGTGAACGGCGTAATCAGCGCGGGCAAAGACCCTTTGAACATGACACGCTCCTGTCGCATGGGGTTGAAAACCTGGCGGAGACTAGACCTGAACGCAGGAATTGCCAAGGTTGTGAATTGCAGGTGGCGGCGCTTCGCCACAGATTGGGCGCGATGATGTATTCGATCAAGGTCATGATGGTTGCGGGGCTGCTTGCAGCGGCTGCGCCCCCCCCGTCGCACGCGGAATCGCTGCCCGATATGGCGACCGCGCTAAGCGCGGCGGGCACGCGCAACTGGGCGGTGGCGCGGGCATCCGCCGCGCGGTCCGGCCCCCTGGCCGAGGCTTTGGTGGAATGGCATGCTCTGCGCGCGGGCGAGGGCGACTTCCCCGCCTATCTTCGCTTTGCCCGCGATCATGCCGATTGGCCGGGGATGGATCTGCTTTATCAGCGGGGCGAGGGCAAGATCACCGCATCCACGCCCGCCAGTGATCTGCGTGACTGGTTCGCGGGACGCCAGCCGCTTACGCCTGCCGGGGCCATGGCGCTGATTGCGGCGCTGCGCGGCGATGACCCCGCAGCCGCCCGTGACGAGGCGCGCCGGGTCTGGGTCGTCATGCCCATGACCCCTGCCGAGGAAGCCGCTTTTCTGGCCGCCAGTGCCGACGATGTGGCTGACCTGCATGATGCGCGTGTCTTCGGCCTGCTGGATGCCCAGAAATGGCAGGAAGCGCAGCAGGGCCTGCCCCGGATCAGCGCCCCCGCGCGCCCCCTGGCCGAAGCCCGCATCGCCACGCAGGCCCGGCGCGCGGGCGTGGATGCGCTGATCCTTGCGCTGCCCGAGGCGCAGCGGCGCGACCCCGGCCTGACGCTTGACCGCTTTCTTTGGCGCGTTCAGGCGCGCATGCCCGATCTGGCGCGCGAACTGATGGCTGAACAGGCGGCATCCCCCGATGCCCCGCGCCGGCCCGAGCTTTGGGCCTCGGCGCGGGCCGATTACGCCCGCGCGGCGCTGCGTGACGGGGACTGGCGGGGCGCGGAAACACTCGCCGCCGCTCATCACCTGCCACCGGGGACCGAGGCATACGCCAATCTGGAATTCCTTGCCGGTTACGCCGCGCTGCGTGGCGGTGCGCCGGATCGCGCGCTGAGCCATTTCACCCATCTGGCCGATGGCACGAACAGCGTCATCAGCAAGTCGCGCGGGCTTTACTGGCAGGGGCGCGCGCATGAGCAGGCGGGAAACGACCCCGCCGCCCTTGCCGCCTTTACCGAGGCCGCGACCATGCAGACCGCCTATTACGGGCAGTTGGCGGCGGAACGGATCGGCGCGCCCGTCGATCCCGCGCTGTCCATCCCCGGACGGGCCGAGGCGGCGCTGCCGCAATGGCGCCGGTCCGACCTGCGCGAGAATTCCGTCTTTCAGGCCGGGACTTTCGCCTTCGCGGCCGGTCTGCCCGATCTGGGGCAGCGCTTCTTTCTGCATCTTTCGGAAACCGCGCCGCCTGAAGATACCGCCCGCATGGCCCGGCTGACGCTGGAAATGCACTACCCCTGGCATGCGCTGCGCCTTGCCAAGCGCGCGGCGGGCAAGGGGGCGGTCTATCCGGCGGCCTATTTCCCGCTGACCGGGCTGGAAAACGAGCCGCTGGACCTGCCGCCGGAACTGATCATGGCGATTTCGCGGCAGGAATCGGAATTCAACCATACGGCTACCTCGCATGTGGGGGCGCTTGGGCTGATGCAGCTCATGCCCGGCACGGCCGAGGAAATGGCCCGCAAGCTGGGGGTCGATTACGACCGCGCCGCGCTGACCGCTGATCCGGCTTACAATGCGCGTCTGGGGGCGGCCTATCTGGCCACGCTGCGCGAACGCTTCGGGCCGTCCTCGGCGCTTGTGGCATCGGGCTATAATGCCGGGCCGGGCCGGTCGCGCCAATGGACCGAACGTTTCGGTGATATCCGAACCGGCGCCGATCCCGTCGATTGGGTCGAGATGATCCCCTTTGACGAGACCCGCAACTATGTCATGCGCGTGACCGAGGCGCTGCCGATCTACCGCGCGCGCATCGCCGGTCATCCCGTGGCGCTGACGCCCACGAAGGATCTGACCGGTGATGGCATCCTGCCCCCGCCGCCGCGCCCGCGCCAGACCCTGCCCGAAGTGCTTAGCGCCTCGCACCCGCCGCCACGCGCGGGCGCGCCGCTATCCCCGGAAGCCGCCGCTTTCGAGGCCGCCGAACTGACCCGGCCCATGGCCACCCCGATCTCGCCCCGCCGCCCGGTCCCCCGACCCGAGGCGGGGCCTGTGGCCGAAACCGGCGCGGCAACCCCGCCGCCGCCCGGTGGCTGACAGGCGGCGATGCCCCGGAACCCCGGCCCGCAGTTTCTGCCTTGCCCGACACGCATGCCCCGGCCATGAAACAGCCGGGGCGCGCGCACGCGCGCGCGCTGCCAAGGCTCAGGCGCGTTCCAGCAGCGATTCACCGCCCGAGATCGAACATTGGCCGGGCGATTCCTCGACCTGAAGGGCGGTGATCACGCCATCCTCGACCAGCATCGCATAGCGTTTCGAGCGACCGAAAAGCCCGGCCGGCGGGGCGTCGAAGCTTTGGCCCATGGCTTTGGTGAAGCTGCCGTCGGCATCGGCCAGAAAGGTCAGCCCGGCCTTGTCGGCACCGGTATCCTTCAGCCATGCGCCCATGACGAAGGGATCGTTGACGCTGATGCAGACGATCCGGTCGACGCCCCTGGCGCGGAACTGATCGGCGGTGCGGATGAAGCTGGGCACATGCTGGGTCGAGCAGGTGCCCGTATAGGCGCCGGGCAGGGCGAAGATCGCCACGCGCCCGGTCGCGTAATCGGCCAGATCGGCGGGGCCGGGGCCGTTTTCGGTCATTTGCAGCAATGTGCCGCCGGGCAGTCTGTCGCCTTCACCAAGTGCCATCGCAATCTTCCTTTTCGCTGAGATGGGCCAAGCCTAACCGCCCGGCACGCTGCGGCCAAGGGGTCAGCTTGCGGCGATCGCGTCAAGAAAGGCCGCGCCGAAGCGCTCAAGCCGGGGCGTATCGATCAGCCGTGCCAGCGCGTCGCGGCTGGCGGGGCGGGCTTCGGCGATGCGGCGAAGCTGGCTTGTCGAACAGGACAGCGGCTTTTCGGTGCCGTCCTCGCCGCGGGCAAGGCGCATCTGGGTCTCGGCCAGCCGGTCGAACAGCGCGCCCGCATCGCGCCCGGCAAGCGCGCGCCGCGCCGGATGGGGCGCGCGGGTATCGCCTGCGATCACGCCAAGGAAATCCATGCCGTAGCTGTCCAGCTTCTTCGCGCCGACACCGTTGATGCGGGCCATGTCATCCAGCGTCTGGGGGCGGCGCTCGGCCATTTCCTGCAAGGTCCGGTCGGGGAAGATGACATAGGCGGGGACGCGCTGCGCCTCGGCCAAAGCCCGGCGCTTGGCCTTGAGCGCCGAAAACAGCGGCGCATCTTCTTCCGAGACCTGCATTTTCGGCACGAAGGCGGGCCTGGCGCGTGCAACCGTGTCATGACGAAGCGTGATCCGCGCCTCGCCACGCAGGATCGGATGGGCGGCTTCGGTGATATGAAGCGCACCGTGGCGCGCCGGGTCGGGGCGGCACAGGTCACGCCCCATCATCTGGCGGATGATCGCCTGCCATTGCGGGCGCGCCCATGCCTTGCCCACGCCGAAGGTCGGCAGGTGGTCATGGCCGCGCGCGCGCAGCTTTTCGGTGGCATTGCCGGTCAGGATATCGATGATATGGCCCGCGCCGAACCATTCGCCGCTGCGCAGCATGGCCGAAAGCGCCATCTGGACCGGCTCGGTGGCGTCGAACACCTCGGGCGGGCTGTCGCAGAGATCGCAATTCCCGCAAGGCCCCGAATCCTCGCCGAAATAGGCAAGCAGGCGGGCGCGGCGGCATGAACTTGCTTCGGCCAGACCCAGAAGCGCGTTCAGCCGGGTGTGATCGGCCTGTTTGCGGGGGGCGTCGGCAAGCCCTTCGTCGATCTGGGCGCGGCGCATGCGGATATCGTCGGGGCCGAAAAGCGTCAGGGTTTCGGCGGGCAACCCGTCGCGCCCGGCACGCCCGATTTCCTGATAGTAAGCCTCGATGGATTTGGGCAGGTCGGCATGGGCGACCCAGCGGATATCTGGCTTGTCGATGCCCATGCCGAAAGCCACGGTGGCGGCGACGATCAGCCCGTCCTCGCGCTGGAAGCGGGCCTCGGCCTCGCGCCGGGCGGGGGCCTCCATCCCGCCGTGATAATGAAGCGCGGCCTGTCCGGCGGCGTTCAGCGCCGCGGCAAGCGCTTCGGTCTTGGCGCGGCTGGCGCAATAGACGATGCCCGACTGGCCGGGGCGGGCGGCGGCGAAATCCATGATCTGGCGGCGCGGGCCGTCCTTGGGCTGAAAGGCCAGATGGATATTCGGGCGGTCGAAGCCGCGCAGGAAGGTCACGGGCGCGGCATCGGCGAAAAGCCGGCTGGCGATCTCGGCGCGGGTTTCGGCATCCGCCGTGGCGGTGAAGGCCGAAAGCGGCACGCCAAGCGCGCGTTTCAGATCGCCGATACGCAGGTAATCGGGGCGGAAATCATGGCCCCACTGGCTGACGCAATGGGCTTCGTCCACGGCGATTGCCGTCACGCCCGCGCGGCGCAGAAGCGGCAGAGTGGCCCCCGAGGCAAGGCGTTCCGGTGCCATGTAAAGGATCTTCAGCCTGCCGTCATGAAGCGCCGAGAGCACCTCATCGGTTTCGCTGTCGGTATTGCCCGATGTCAGCGCGCCTGCCGCCACGCCGGCCTCGCGCAGCGCGCGGACCTGATCGCGCATCAGCGCAATCAGCGGCGAAATCACCACCGTCACGCCCTCGCGCATCAGCGCAGGCAGTTGATAGCAAAGCGATTTCCCGCCGCCGGTGGGCATGATCGCCAGCACCTCGCGGCCATGGGCCACGGCATCGACGATTTCACGCTGGCCGGGGCGGAACCCGTCGAAGCCCCAGACCTGTCGCAGCAGATCGGATGGCATCACAGGCCGGAAAAGAAGCTCGCATTATTCGCCAGCGCCATGCGGATGACGATGATGACGATGAATACCACCAAAGGCGCAAGATCCAGGCCCCCGGTATTGGGCAGCATCCGGCGCACGGGCGCGTAGATCGGTTCCAGCAGGCGGTTCAGCCCGTCCCAAAGCTGCGCGACCAGCGGCTGGCGCAGGTTGAGCACCTGGAAATTGATCAGCCATGACATGATGATATGGGCGATCATCAGGAACCACAGCACCGAAAGGATCAGATCAAGGGCCTGATAAAGCGTGATCATGGTTCAGCCCTCGATCAGAATGCGCATCATGCGGCGCAGGGGTTCCGCCGCACCCCACAGAAGCTGGTCGCCCACGGTGAAGGCGCCCAGATATTCCGGCCCCATCGCCAGCTTGCGGATGCGCCCGACCGGGATGGTCAGCGTGCCCGTCACCGCGACCGGGGTAAGGTCACGCATCGAGGCTTCCTTTTCATTGGGCACCACCTGCACCCAGTCGTTATCCGCGGCGATCATCGCTTCGATCTCATCCAGCGGCACATCGCGCTTCAGCTTGAAGGTCAGCGCCTGACTATGGCAGCGCATCGCGCCGATGCGGATACAGAAGCCATCGACCGGGATCGCCGCCGCGTCCGAGCCGCCAAGCGCGTCAGGCCCAAGCCCGAGGATCTTGTTCGTCTCGGCCATGCCTTTCCATTCTTCCTTGGACGTGCCATTGCCCAGATCCTTGTCGATCCAGGGGATCAGGCTGCCGCCCAGAACCGCGCCGAATTGCGCGACCTCTGCGGTGCCGAGCATGGCCTGCTGGCGCGCCAGAACCTTTCGGTCGATCTCCAGAATGGCGGATTTCGGGTCGTCCAGAAGGGCGCGGACCTCGGCGTTCAGCGTGCCGAACTGGGTCAGAAGCTCGCGCATATGGCGCGCCCCCCCGCCCGAGGCCGCCTGATAGGTCTGCGTCGACATCCATTCGACCAGCCCGGCCTTGTAAAGCGCGCCCACGCCCATCAGCATGCAGGACACCGTGCAGTTCCCGCCAACCCAGTTGCGGTTTCCGGCCATGATGGCGCGGTCGATCACGGGCCGGTTCACCGGGTCCAGCACGATCAGCGCGTCACTGTTCATCCGCAGGGTCGAGGCCGCGTCGATCCAGTGCCCGTCCCAGCCCTCGGCCCGCAATTTGCCGTAGACGTCCGATGTGTAATCCCCGCCCTGACAGGTCAGGATGATATCGCAGGTTTTCAGCGCGGCCAGATCATGGGCATCGGCAAGCGCCGCATCCCCCCTGGGTGCCTTGCCCCCGGCATTCGAGGTCGAGAAAAAGACCGGCTCGATCAGCGCGAAATCGCCCGTCGCCTCCATCCGGTCCATCAGGACCGATCCCACCATGCCCCGCCAGCCGATCAGGCCGACGCGCGGCGTCTTCATCATCGCCATTGCCGTCGCTCCGCGCAGAAATCCAGCCCTCGCAGTAAGGAAAACCTGCCCTGCGTGCAAGTCCGGCGCGCAAAGTTGCGTGACGTATCCGTTGACATGATGGTCCCGGCTGCTACCCCGGCCGCAACGAAAGAGGCCCGCATGTATCCGCTGATCCGATTCATCAAGGAAATCGTCAAGTTCCGCAATGCGCCGAAGCTTGGGCCGCTGGATGCGCATATCTCGACACATCTGTGCTGGCCATGGGATCTTGACCCGTGGATCGAGCTGAACAACGGTCGCACGCTGACCCTGTTCGATCTGGGCCGTATTCCCATGGCCGTGCGCAGCGGGCTTGTTCATGTGCTGCGCAAACAGGGCTGGGGGATCACGGTTGCGGGCAATAGCACGCGCTATCGCCGCCGCATCCGGGGCTTCGACCGTTTCACCATGGTCTCGCGCATGATCGGATGGGACCACCGCTTCATGTATATCGAGCAGTCGATGTGGCGAAAGGGCGAGTGCTGCAACCATATGCTGCTGCGCGGTGCCATCACCGGACCAGAGGGGATCATCGCGCCCCATCGCGTGCTGGAGGCACTGGGCCAGAATATCCCCTCGCCCGAACTGCCCGACTGGGTGCGCGCCTGGATTCACGCGGATGCCGCCCGCCCATGGCCGCCCGAAATCCCCGGTGACGCGCATGAGGCGATCGAGCGCCAGAAACAGGACGGCGAGGGGGCGGCACATCCCTGACCCCACCTGTCCCGCAATATCCGGGTATCTGGGCAAGGAAGAAGCCGAAACGCGGCGTTTCGGGGTGATGCCGGACCGGGGCCAGCCCCGGACCCCGAGGTATTTGGCGCACTGATGAGGGGGCATGCCGACCGGCACCCGGATCATCCGTTGAAGCAACGTGGGTCTGGGGAAAATACTTATGCGGCGGACCCTCGGCCGCAGCGGGCGGTTCGTGGGGGCGGGGCGAAAAGATGGTTGCCAAACCCGCCCCGCTTCGGCCTTATCGCCCCGAAGAAGAAAAAGAAGCCGGGCGGGCTGGGGGTAGAGTGGATCGCAAGCGCATTTGGGGATGGTGGTTTTTCGACTGGGCGGGGCAGCCTTATCATACGCTGCTCGTGTCCTTTATCTTCTCGATCTACTATTCCGAAGTCGCCAAGCGTTACTTCATCTCGCGCGGGATGGATGCCGCGCAGGCGGGGGTCGAGGCTCAGGCGTTGTGGGGTTACGGGCTGGCCATCGGCGGCGTGACCATTGCGGTTCTGGCGCCCATCCTGGGCGCGGTGGCCGATTCCACGGGGCGAAGGCTGCCCTGGATCTGGTTCTTTTCGGGGATGGTGGTCGTGGGTTCGGCGGGGCTGTGGTGGCTGACGCCGACCAATCCCAACCTGATCATGGC
Organism: Paracoccus sp. (in: a-proteobacteria); assembly: GCA_030538515.1. Classification (GTDB taxonomy): domain Bacteria; phylum Pseudomonadota; class Alphaproteobacteria; order Rhodobacterales; family Rhodobacteraceae; genus Paracoccus. The sequence continues at coordinate 5,995 of JAUNTV010000020.1, read as the reverse complement.
GGTGTTTTTCTTCGGCCTGGGGCTGGTCGGGATCGAACTGGCCACGATCTTCACCAATGCGCTTCTGCCCGGCCTTGGCCCGCGCGAGGAACTGGGGCGGATATCGGGATCGGGCTTCGCCTTCGGTTATCTGGGCGGGCTGCTGGCGCTGGCGATCATGCTGCTGTTTTTCGCCGAGGGCACCACCGGCCGCACCATGGCCGGGATCGAGCCGATCTTCGGCCTTGATCCCGCGCAGCGCGAAGGCACGCGCTTCGTCGGCCCGTTCACGGCGATCTGGTATGTGGTGTTCATGATTCCCTTTGCGCTTTGGGTGCGTGAGCCGCGCGATACGGGCCGCTCGTTGCAGATGGGGCGCGCGCTGTCGGAACTGGGCCGGCTGATCGCCAGCCTGCCCTCGCGCCGGAGCCTGCTGACCTGGCTGATATCATCCATGCTGTCGCGCGATGCGCTGAATGCGCTTTACCTGTTCGGGGGCGTCTATGCGGGCACGGTTCTGGGCTGGTCGGTGCTGTGGTCCGGGGCCTTCGGTATTTTCAGCGCCTTCGCGGCCACGGTGATTTCATGGGTCGGCGGCAAGGCCGACAGCCGCTACGGGCCGAAACCGGTGATCGTCGCGGCCACGCTGACGCTGGCGCTTGTCTGCGTGATCGTGGTCGGCATGGACCGCGCCAGCTTCTTCGGCATCCCGCTGGAGCGCGGCTCACGGTTGCCGGATGCGATCTTCTTCATCTGCGGCGGGCTGATCGGGGGCGCGGGCGGCGCGTTGCAATCGGCATCGCGCACCCTGACCGTGCGCCACACCTCCGAGGCCCGCGCGACCGAGGTTTTCGGCCTTTACGCGCTGTCGGGCAAGGCCACGGCCTTCCTTGCGCCGGCGCTGATCGCGCTTGTCACCGATTTCAGCGGCAGCCAGCGGGTCGGGATTTCTCCGCTGATCGTGATGTTCATTCTGGCGCTTCTGCTGCTAAGATGGGTCAACGAGAACGGAGAGGCCGGGCAATGATCCGCAAATTTATCCTGACCGTCGCGGCAATCGCCGGGATGGCGCTGCCACTGGCGGCAGACCCGCTTGCCAAGGATGTGTTCGGTGCCGCCCCCGGCCCGACCGGCGGCGCGCCGGCGTCCTTCGGCAGCTATTCGCGCGGCTGCGTGAACGGGGCTGCGGCCCTGCCCGAGACCGGGCCGACATGGCAGGCCATGCGCCTGTCGCGCAACCGCAACTGGGGCCACCCGGAGCTGGTGAATTTCGTCATCGGCTTTTCCGAGGCAGCCGCAAAGATGGGCTGGCGCGGGCTTTATGTCGGCGACATGAGCCAGGTGCGCGGCGGGCCGATGATCTCGGGCCATGCCAGCCATCAACTGGGGCTGGATGTGGATATCTGGATGCTGCCGCCTGCATCGCTTGGCCTGTCGCGGGCCGAGCGGGAAAATATCTCGTCGATTTCGGTCGTGGCGCAGAACGGGCTTGGCGTGAACGGGAACTGGTCGCGGGCGCATGGGGCGATCATCCAGTCGGCGGCGATGGACCCGCGCGTCGACCGCATCTTCCTTGATGCCGCCATCAAGGCCGAGATGTGCCGCGCCAATGGCGACCGGGGCGCGTGGCTGCAAAAGCTGCGCCCGACGCCGAACCACGACTACCACTTCCATGTGCGGCTGCACTGCCCTGCCGGCAGCACCGGTTGCAGCAATCCCGCCACGCCGGTTGCGCAGCTTTCGGGCAATGACAATGGCTGCGGCGAGGCGCGCCAGGAACTGGCTTACCGCGCCAATCCCTCGACCCGGCCGAAGGCGCAGCCCGACCCGAATTACCGCCACCCCCGCAGCTTCAGGCTAAGCGAGATGCCGCGCCAATGTCAGGCCATCGCCACCGCGCGCTGATCCTTTCGCTGCTGATCGTGATCCTGGCCGGCCCCGCGCTCGCGCGGGCCACCAGCATCGATTACGTGGGCACTTACGTCTGGTCGCTGCCGGATGCGGATTTCGGCGGCTTTTCCGCAATCGAGATCAGCGAGGGAGGCACCCGTTTCCACGCCCTGACGGACCGCGCCCAGATCCGTTGGGGCGAGATCGAGCGCGACGCCGAGGGGCGCATTCGCGCGCTGCATGTATCGGGCCGGGCGGTGTTGCAGGACAGTCAGGGCCGGATGCTGCGCCCCGGCTGGCAGGGCGACAGCGAGGGATTGGCGCTTGATCCCCTGGGCGGGGGTTTCTGGGTCAGCTTTGAAGGGCTGGACCGGGTGGCCTATTATGACGATGCGGATGCGCCCGCGACCCGCCTGCCGATTGCCGAAGGGTTCCGCGACCTTCCCGTCAATCGCGGGCTGGAAGCCCTGGCGGCCGATGCCCATGGCACGCTTTATACCCTGCCCGAGCTTCTGCCCGAGGGCGGCGACGCCTTTCCGGTCTGGCGTTTTCGGGACGGTGTCTGGGACCAGCCCTTTTCGCTGCCTGGCAACAGCGCATGGCAGGCGGTTGGTGCCGATATCGGCCCCGACGGGCGGCTTTACCTGCTGGAGCGAAGCTTTCAGGGCATTCTGGGCTTCCGTTCACGTATCCGCCGCTTCTCGCTGTCCGAGACCGGGCTGAGCGACGAGGAAACCCTGCTTGAAAGCGGCAGGCTGCAATATGACAATCTTGAGGGGATATCGGCCTGGGATGATGGGGTGGGCATCCGGCTGACGATGATCTCAGACGATAACTTCATGTCGTTTCAGCGCACCGAACTGGTCGAATATCGCATCCGTGACTGAGGGCGGCGACCCCGTGGCCGATTCCGGCGGCGGCGCGGCCCTGGCCGCCAGCGCATGCAGCGCCCTGTGCAGCCCCCTGCCAGCGGGCGCGTAAAGATGGAATTGCAGTGCTGGCGGGGCGAATTCGGGCAGGATCTCGACCAGATCGCGGGTTTCGGGCGGGGGCTGGCCGGGGTGAAGCCAGACCGGGGCGATGGCCTGTCCGGCATGAAGCAGGGTCTCGATCAGGGTCTGATCCTCGGTGATGAAGGCGGCGGGGGGGGCGATCTCGATCAGGGTGGTGCCGCGCCGGATGATCAGCGGCTCGGGCCGGGGGGAACCCTGCGCGCGGTAACGGCAAAGGCGGTGGGTGGCCAGATCATCGGGATCGCCGGGCTTTCCGTGACGGGCCAGATAGTCGCGGCTGGCCAGAAGCGCGCGGCGCAGGGGCGGGCCGAAGGGCAGGGCGATACTGTCCGTGCCCACGCTGGCCACCGCGCCCGACCCTTGCGGGCTGATCACCGCATCGATCCCCGCCTTCGCCAGATCGGCGGGGCAATCGCCGCTGCTGATTTCCAGCCGGAGACGGGGGTGGGCATCCAGAAAATCCGCCAGATACGGGCGGATCAGCAGCGCGCATGCCGGTGCCGGCGCAATCAGGTGCAGCCGTTCCTCGGGCTGGTCGGCATGGCCCTGCGCGGCCTGCATCGCGGCTGACAATTGCGCCAGAGGCTCGCCGATGCTGGCCAGAAGCCGCGCCCCGGCATCCGTCAGATGCATGCTGCGGCTGGTGCGCGAAATAAGCTGCACGCCGAGAAGCTCTTCCAGCGCGCGGATCGACTGCGACACCGCCGAGGGCGTCACCCCCATCTGCCCCGCCGCCGCGCTGAAGCTGCCAAGCGTGGCGACGGCGCGAAAGACCGGCAGATTGGACAGGATGCGCGCTTCGTTCATCAAGTTGGTCTAACAGATAATCCGGTGTGGCAAGAATCTTTCTTAATTAACCATTAACAATAGCCCGCGCGCACTGTGCCCGGCGTGCCTTGCGACGCAAGGTCACACGGCAGCCGATGCGCCGAAAACACGCATGCCCTGCTTGACAAGCCGCCCCGGCCTGCTTATCGCCGCCACGTCCCGCATCCGGGGCCGAGTTCTTCCGCGACCTTGTAAAACGGAAATCACATGACCCGCTTCCTTCCCGGCGTGATCGCCATGGCCATTATCGTCGTGGCCTCGAATATCCTCGTTCAGTTTCACATGGGCAGCTATCTGACCTGGGGTGCGCTGACCTATCCTTTCGCCTTTCTGGTGACGGATGTGATGAACCGCGTCTATGGCCCCGCCGCCGCGCGCAAGGTGGTGCTGGTGGGCTTCGTGACCGGGGTGATCTGTTCGCTGATCGCCGCCGGCATGGACAAGACGACGCTGCGAATCGCCACGGCCTCGGGCACGGCCTTCCTGCTGGCGCAGATGCTGGATATCGGCGTGTTCGACCGGCTGCGCCATGTGGGTGACTGGTGGAAAGCGCCGCTGGCTTCGTCGGTGCTTGGCTCGATGCTGGATACGCTGCTGTTCTTCTCGATGGCCTTCTCGACGCAGTTCAGCTTCATCGACCGCACCGAGGACGTGGCCTGGGCCAATGAGATCATGCCGCTTCTTGGCTCCGGCCCCGACGCGCCCCTTTGGGCGTCGATGGCGGTGGCGGACTGGATGGTTAAAATGCTGCTCGCTTTGCTGGCATTGGTGCCTTTCCGTATCATCGTCCACAGCATGTTGCGTCGGAAAGCCGCAATTTAGGTTGACATATCGCCCCGCTGTGGCACCCTTCCAATACGTGGCAACATATTGAAAGGAGGTGGTCCAGTGTCGAGAGTGATATTGGAGAGAGGTGTCGGGACAGTCAGGGGGGCCGCGGCCTGAGGGCAAACCCAAGGGTGAAGAACCCTGACTGGGACGGACGGGACTTCGAACCCTAACCGGACCATCTCCGTAGATCTCGTGGGCCGCGACCGCAAGGCGCGGCCCGTTTCATTGGCACAAGCCCGTCTGACTGGCGCAAATCGGGGGCGGATTCACCTCTGCTTAGGGAATTTGCGCTATCCGGGTCGCATGACGACCAGAAAGCCCGCCCGTTCCGCTGCCCGCCCCCATACCAGCCGTCGCCGGCTGGTGATGGTGGTCGATGGCAGTCGCGCGCAACGCCGGCTGCTGGCGATCTGCCTGGACCGCGCCGGCTATGACACGCTTGAAGCCGCCACCGGGGATGAAGCGCTGGCGTCGTTTCACCGGCACCGGCCCGATTTCATCCTTTCGGACTGGATGCTGGAAACCATGTCCGGGCCCGCACTCTGCGCCCGGATACGCGCGCTGGACGATGAAAATGCCTATACCTATTTCATCCTGCTCACCCTGAAGGCAGAGCCGGAAGATATCGCCTATGGTCTTGAAAACGGGGCGGATGATTTTCTGGCCAAGCCCGCCAGTGCCGCGGAATTGCTTGGCCGCCTGCGCGCGGGGGAACGTATCCTGCAATTGCAGGATCAGGCGCGGCAGGCCAATCGCAAGCTGACCGAAACGCTTGGCGCGCTGAATGCGGCCAAGGCGGCGATGGACCGCGACCTGAACGATGCCCGCCGCTTGCAACAGGGCCTCATTGGTGAGCGGCAGGCGCATTTCGGCCCTTTCTCGGTGGCGAATATCCTGCGCTCGGCCGGGGCGATCGGTGGCGATCTGACCGGCAGCTTCGCCATCAATGCACGGCGTTTCGGGGTATTCGCCATCGATGTTTCGGGCCATGGGGTGGCGGCGGCGCTGCTGACGGCGCGGCTGGCGACGCAGTTTTCCACCTCGGTCGATCAGAACGCGGCGCTGTTCATCAGCGAATTCGGGCTTTACGAATCGCGTGCGCCTGCGGATCTGGCGCGCTATCTCAACCACCTGATGCTGACCGATCTGCATACGGACAGCTATTTCACCATGGTCTATGCCGTCATCGACCATATCTCGGGCGAGGTGCGGATGGTTCAGGCGGGCCATCCCCATCCCATCGTGCAGCGCGCTGATGGCTCGTTCGAAGTGATCGGCAATGGCGGGCTGCCCATCGGCATGATCGAAGGTGCCGCTTACGAGGAAATCACCCTGCAACTGAACCCCGGTGAGCGGCTGCTGATCGCCTCGGCCGGGTTGTGGGATGCGGCCGACAGCACGGGCAGGCCCCTTGGGGAAGAAGGGCTTTGCGCGATCATGCAGACCAACAGGGC
>JAUNTV010000394.1:338-2478 GCA_030538515.1 Paracoccus sp. (in: a-proteobacteria) | reverse complement strand
GATCGGCAAGCGAAGCATGGGTCGCGATCGCCTCGATCCCGTGGGCATCCAGCAGCGATTTCAGCGTTTCGGCATCGGTGCCTTGCATGCCCACGGTTTCAACGGCGGTCACGCCAGCGGCCTGAACCGCCGCAAGCTGTTCCTCCAGCGTGCCGGCATCACGCAGCGTATACATCTGCACCGCAATCGGCAGTTCCCCGGTGTCGCGCTGCTGTGCAATCGTCGCGGTCGCGGTCAGCGAAACCGCCAGAAACGACGCGCCCGCCAGAAGGCGGCGCGCAAGATGGCTGTGGGACGTCATGTGAATCTCCTCTCGATGCGCCCCCTTCCTCCGGGGCGATAAGGGGAATGTAATGGATTTCATTCGGCGTGAAAAGGATTACATTCATCTGTTTCAATCCTGCGCAACGGATCGCCCGCGAAATGTTTTGACTTCCCGGCCCGGCAGCGATAAGGCAGCGGATCGGCTGTTCTGGTCGCGCCCATGATGCGGCGCTTGTTGGCAGGATCGGGCCGGCACATCCGGGCCATGGGCCTTATTTTCAGGCAGAACAGATGAAACATGAATTGATTGCCGCGCCCCTGGCGGCGGCTTTGGCCGAAAAGGGCTATGAGAGCCTGACCGCCGTGCAAGAGGCCATGCTGACCCCTGAAGCGCCCGGCCGCGATTTGCTGGTCTCGGCGCAGACGGGTTCGGGCAAGACCGTGGCTTTCGGGATCGCGGCGGCCTCGGACCTGCTGGACGGCGATATCCTGCCCGAAGGCGGCCTGCCGCGCGGGCTGGTCATCGCGCCCACGCGCGAACTGGCGCTTCAGGTCGCCGCCGAACTGCGCTGGCTTTACGCGGGCACCGGCGCGCGCATCGCCACCTGCGTCGGCGGCATGGATTACCGGACCGAACGGCGCGCATTGGCGCAGGGGCCGGGGCTGGTCGTGGGCACGCCGGGGCGGTTGCGCGACCATATCGAACGCGGCGGGCTGGATCTGGCCGAGCTGCGCGTGGCCATTCTGGACGAAGCCGATGAGATGCTGGATCTGGGCTTCCGCGAGGATCTGGAATTCATCCTGCAATCCGCCCCCGAAAGCCGCCGCACGCTGATGTTCTCGGCCACCGTGCCCCCCGCGATCGAGCGCCTCGCGCGTGAGTTCCAGCGCGATGCCCTGCGCATCACCACCAAGGGCGAGGCCCGCCAGCACGGCGATATCACCTATCGCGCGCTGTCGGTGGCCGTGCGCGACCGCGAGAACGCCATCCTCAACCTGCTGCGCTACTATGAGGCGCGCACCGCCATCGTCTTTTGCAAGACCCGTGCCGAGGTGAACCACCTTCTGGCGCGCATGGGCAATCGCGGCTTCAAGGTCGTGGCGCTTTCGGGCGAGTTGTCGCAGCAGGAACGCAGCCATGCCTTGCAGGCGCTGCGCGACGGGCGGGCGCGGGTCTGTATCGCCACCGATGTGGCCGCGCGCGGGATCGACCTGCCGGGGCTGGAACTGGTGATCCATGCCGATCTGCCGACCAATTCGGAAACGCTTCTGCATCGTTCGGGCCGGACGGGCAGGGCGGGGGCGAAGGGGGTCTCGGCGCTGATCGTGCCGCCCTCGGCCTTCAAGAAGGCGCAAAGGCTTCTGCAAGGCGCGAAGCTGGTGGCGGAATGGGGCAAGGCACCGACGGCGGATGAGGTCGGCGCGAAGGATGATCAGCGCATGTTCGATCATCCCGCATTGGTGACGCCCTTGGAGGATGGCCGGATCGCGCAGGATCTGCTGGCGCGTTTCGGGGCCGAGGGGCTGGCCTCGGCCTTCGTGCAGCTTTGGCGCGAGGGACGGCCCGCGCCCGAGGAACTGACCGAGATGGCTCCCCCATCGGATGCCGCGCCGCGCGCGCCGCGCGAATTCGGGGCCTCGGTCTGGTTCACGCTTTCGGTGGGGCATTCGGGCCGGGCGGAAGCGCGCTGGCTTTTGCCCAAGATCTGCGAGGCGGGCGGCATCACGCGCGACGCCATCGGCGCGATCCGGGTGCGTGAAGATGAAACCCATGTCCAGATCGCCACCGCCTTCGCCCCGAAATTCGGCGAGGCGATGGAGATCGAGCCGGGCATCATGATGCGGCGTCAATCGGGCGAGCCGGTGCTGGAACGCG
>JAUNTV010000394.1:0-328 GCA_030538515.1 Paracoccus sp. (in: a-proteobacteria) | reverse complement strand
GTCCCCGCGCGCCCCGTCCCCGCGCGCGCCGGCCAAGCCGCGCAGCGCGAAGCCCGCCGCCGCCCCGCGCAAATATGAAGCGCGCAAGGACGATGCCGCCCCCGCCGCAAAGCCCGCGCGCGCGACCAGGCCGGCATGGACCCCCGTGGACGAGGCCATCGCCACCACCCCCGACGAGGGCGCGCGCGTCAAGAAACCGCGTTGGAAAAAGACGCCCGAGAAAGCCGCCGCCCGCGCTGCCGCCAAGGCGGGCAAGCCTGCGGCGGGGAAGGCGGGAAAACCGGGAAAGCCCGGCCCGAAGGGGGCGCGCAAACCCGTGGCCAAGGGC
>JAUNTV010000393.1 GCA_030538515.1 Paracoccus sp. (in: a-proteobacteria) | reverse complement strand
GCATCATGCGCTGCGTCAGCTTCATCCAGCCCTCATGCGCCATTGGCAGGGCCTCGCCCATGACCAGCTCCAGCCAGTTTTTGCGCAGGACCAGCCCCAGTGCCAGCAGGCCCGCAAGAATGGCATAGATGATCGTCACCTTCATCTTCAGGAAGCGCCCGTCATTCAGCCAGACCGTCAGCCCGCCAAAGACCACCACCAGAACCAGCGTCAGTATCTGCATCGCCGAAAGCTTGCCGGTCAGCCGCCACAGAAGAAAACTGGTCAGCATCAGCACCGGCACGAAGATCATCGTGGCCAGGACGAGGCCACCATATTCCGTGCCGCCGATCGTCACCATACGGTTGCGCAGCAGCATGAAGGCAGCGAAAAGCAGGATCAGCGGGCCATATTCCAGTGCCGGCTTCACCCAGGGTTTGACCTGTTTCATAAGGCTCCTTTGGGCTTGGTTGCTGGTGTCTCTTTCCCGCATTCCTGCTTCGGCGGCAAGGGCAAGGGCAGGTGCCCGGACTGCCTGCGCCTGCGTGGCTTGCGGGGGCGTGTTCTAGTCAAGCAGGATGGTGGCGAAGATCTCGCCGGGGCGGCCTGCGTGCATATGCTGGACGATGATCGCGTGGCGGGTATCAGCGGGCAGGCTGCGCGCCGGCCCCGCGCCAAGGGTCACATTCATGCGCAGGGGCACCTTTCCGTCCCAACGGGCCAGAACCTCGGCATCGATCACGACATTATGCATCTTCAGGTGCCGGCCCGCGTTTTCGCCGGTCTTCACCTCTAGCTGGCGGGCGGGGATATAGCGGATCATCTGCACGGTGATTTCGTCAGGCAGCGCGGTAAGGGGGGTAAGCTCGATCTCGCTGCGCTGGCCGTTCTGGCGGCGGGTGATGGCGACGTGATCGCCCTCGGCGCGTTCGCGCTGCACGGCATTCATCAGCCCGGCGGGGCTGGCGTCGTCAAGCGCGATCTCGCCGGCGACGATCATCTGCGGCGTGAACAGGCTGCGCGCCCCGCGCAAAAGGTTGTAGCCCTTTTGCCGGGCGGCGAATTCGGGCCGCGCGAATGTATCCGTCCAGCCCAGATAATCCCAGTAATCGACATGCCAGCTGAGCACGAGAACCTCGGGCCGGTTCAGAAGGCTGCCAAGCAGATCCTCGGCCGGGGGGCAGGCGGCGCAGCCCTGGGCGGTGAACAGCTCGATCACGATGGGCGAGGGGATGCGCGGGCCCTGCGGCATCGGCGCCTGCGGGCTGCGCGGCGCGGCGCGGCTGCTGCCCGAATGGTTCTGACGCGGTGCCGGGCTGATGGCGGACGGGGGCGCGGCGTTCATGCGGGGGCCTATGCCGATCTCATCCATGGCGTCGATGATGGCGTCCACGTCATCCATGATGCCCTTGTAATCCGCCCGGTCCTGTTCCTGCTGAATGGTGTCGGGCGTGTCATCCGCGTCGAAACCCATGGCGGGCGCGGCCAGAAGCCCCAGCAGGGCAAGGCAGACGGGGCCGATAAGGGCAGCGTGCCCGCGGATATCCGATTGCATGTTCCTGTCGCCCGTCTTGCTGCCCGTCCGTCTTGTGATCCCGGAGGTAGGCCATCGGGGGGCGAATCCCAAATCAAGGCTCTGTGACGGGCGGGCTGGCGGGGCGGCGTTGCACTTGTGCAACAGGGCATCATTTGGTATACATCGGCATACCAAACCTGATCCGCCCCCTTGAAACGATGTTTCGAATGGGGCATTGCGGGCGCGACACATCCGCCGAACCCATCCAGCCGACAGGGAGGCCATCATGCCGATCGTTACCGGAACCGATACCGCCAAGACCCGCCGCACGCTTGAAGCCGCGGGCGCGAGCGTCGATTACTACTCCATCCCCGCCGCGACCGAAGCCGGTCTTGGCGATTTCTCGAAGCTGCCGGCCTCGCTTAAGGTGGTGCTGGAAAACATGCTGCGCTTTGAGGATAATGGCCGCACCGTATCGGTGGATGACATCAAGGCCTTCGCGGAATGGGCCGAAAAGGGCGGCAAGAACCCGCGCGAGATCGCCTACCGCCCCGCGCGCGTGCTGATGCAGGATTTCACCGGCGTGCCCGCCGTGGTCGATCTGGCCGCGATGCGCGACGGGATCACAGCGCTTGGCGGCGACCCGCAGAAGATCAACCCGCTGAACCCGGTCGATCTGGTCATCGACCATTCGGTCATGGTCGATGAATTCGGCACCCCGCGCGCCTTCCAGTTCAACGTCGACCGCGAATATGAACGCAATATCGAGCGCTACACCTTCCTGAAATGGGGTCAGAACGCGTTCAACAATTTCCGCGTGGTGCCGCCCGGCACCGGCATCTGCCATCAGGTGAACCTTGAATATCTGGCCCAGACCGTCTGGACCGACAAGGATCAGAACGGCCGCGAGGTCGCTTACCCCGATACGCTGGTGGGCACCGACAGCCACACCACCATGGTCAACGGGCTTGCCGTTCTGGGCTGGGGCGTCGGCGGGATCGAGG
>JAUNTV010000392.1 GCA_030538515.1 Paracoccus sp. (in: a-proteobacteria) | reverse complement strand
GGTCGCCGACCTGCACGGTGGGGCGCTTTTCCTCGATCGTGTCGTCGAATTCGGCCGATGCCATCGTGGCCCCGCCCACGCCGTCGCGCCCGGTTTTCGCCCCCAGATAGACCACCGGCATGCCGATGCCCGAAGCCGCCGAATAGAAGATCCTGTCCGCATCGGCCAGCCCGGCGGCGAAGGCGTTGACCAGGCAATTGCCGTCATAGGCGCGGTGGAAACGGACCTCTCCGCCGACGTTGGGGACGCCGAAAGCATTGCCATAAGCGCCGATCCCTTCAACCACGCCCTTGACCAGATGGGCGGTTTTGGGATGTTCGGGGCGGCCAAAGCTTAGCGCATCCATCGCCGCGATGGGCCGCGCGCCCATGGTGAACACGTCACGCAAAATGCCGCCAACGCCGGTCGCGGCACCCTGATGGGGTTCGATATAGCTGGGGTGGTTGTGGCTTTCCATCTTGAAGACCACCGCCTGCCCGTCGCCGATATCGACCACGCCCGCGTTCTCGCCCGGCCCGCAAATGACCTGAGGCCCGGTCGTAGGCAGCGTGCGCAGCCATTTCTTCGAGGATTTATAGGAACAATGCTCGTTCCACATGGCCGAGAAGATGCCCAGTTCCGTGAAGCTGGGTTCGCGCCCGATGATGTCCAGAATGCGCTGATATTCGTCGGGCTTCAGCCCATGCGCCGCAATCAGATCGCTGGTGATGGTCGGTTCGGTCATCTGCGCCCCCTTCGGTCCGTGCCAAGTGCCGGTCTCATGCGCTGATTAAGGCCAAGCGCGCGCGGGGGGAAGGGGCGGCACCCGAAAACCCGGCAAAGAAAAAGCGGTGTTCACGCGATCCCGCTATCTGGCCGTCCGCAGGCCGGGGCGGGCAAAAAAAAGCCGGGCACAAAGCCCGGCCAAGTCCAACAGGGAGGTGAAGGTCATAAGAGTTGCCTCAATCACAACCTTCACAGCCAGATTTAAGGGCATGATGCGCGTTAAACAAGCTTAATACTGCTGCAACTGCATCATAGCCGCTATGCGCATACCGCATATCAGCCGGTTTTTCCCATGTTTTGCTGGCTCAGCCAATCCTGCAATGCGGCGTTATCGCCCAAACCCGCCGCGGTCACGGGTTGCCGGGGGGCGGGTTCGGCGGTTTCCGGGGCGGGCAGGGTCGATTGCTCGATTCGCTGCGGGAAGTGACGGCTGCGGAAGTAATGGGCCTCTCTCGCGCCGAAATAGAAGGACACGATCGCCCCCAAAAGCCACCAGAGCGGGTCGGGAACCGCCTGCAAGCCGGTCATGCGCAGCGCAAAACCCGCAGGCTCGATCATTGCATAGACGAAAAGCCCAAGCGTCCCAAGCGTCAGGAAGGGCCGGGGCAGGCGGTTCATCCCATTGACCAGATCGTCGAACCAGCCACGATGACCGGCCCCGAATTCGGCGGAAAGCTGGGTGATGGCATGGGCATAGGCGGCCTCGTCCAGCTCCATCCGGCGGGTCTTGTTCTCGCGAAAGACCTCGGTGACATTGACGGCGGCGTTCGAGACGGTTTGTGCTGCCGCCCCCATGCCCAGAAAACGGTCGATCAAGCCCATTTGGCGGTCCTTTCGCGGTGCTGACTGGCGGTGAGGTGGTATCTGGGCGCGATGAAGGCCTCGGCGCGGGTGATCCATCCGCCCTTGCCGCCCGCGCGGGTGGTCGCGTATTTGCGGCTGGCGGGGCGGGCATCGGCAAGGGCGTAGTAATAATTGCGCCGTTCGATCCCGTAGGCATCGGCGATATGCTGCGGCGCGGCCTGCGCGGCGGCGGCGCTTGCGGCGATGGTCTTTGGCCCGATCACCCCGTCCGCCTGCGCGGGAAAGCCCATTTTCGTGACCAGCCGTTGCAGGATCTTCACGGCATTGGTCCCGGCGTTCACATACATATCGAACATACTGGCATGAAGCGATGCGGGCAGGCGCGCGATGCCGGGGCGGTGGAAGTAATGCTGCTTGAAGATATCCGCCGCCTGCGCCCGCGTGAGCGCTTTGACATCGGCGGTATCGATACGCCCGTCGCCGTTCAGATCCAGCCCGAGGCGGCGCATCGTGCCGATGGTCACACCGTATTTCGTGGCCCCGCCTGGATCGTCGGGGTCATTCACATAACCGCCTTCCCGCGCGACGATTTCATTGGCGATTTCGTCAATCGATCTCATCCCGTTCTCCTTTTCGGTGAAACGGGACGAAACTGCCGGGCGGGCGTTAAGCTTTCGTTAAGGATGCGGGCGTTGCCGGCGGGTCAGCTGTTCGGGTCCTCATAAACGCCGGTCGCCTTGAGCGAGTCGATGACTTCCTTGGGCATGTAGTTTTCATCATGCTTGGCAAGGATCTCGCGGGCGATGAAGACTTCGCCCTGCATCTGGCCGGTGCCGATCATGCCCTGGCCTTCCTCGAAAAGATCGGGCAGGACGCCGGTGAAGCGCACCGGGATCGAATAGGCGCCATCGGTGACGCTGAAGCTGATGGTTTCGCCTG
>JAUNTV010000391.1 GCA_030538515.1 Paracoccus sp. (in: a-proteobacteria) | reverse complement strand
TTCGCCAGATGCTTCAGAAGATCGAGATCCTGGACAGCGGCGATACCACGCTGCTGAAAGGTGAACATGTCGAGCGTGACGAGTTCGAGGCCGAAAACGCCAAGATCATCGCCAAGGGCGGCAAGCCTGCGGCGGGCGAACCGGTGCTTCTGGGCATCACCAAGGCCAGCCTGCAAACCCGCAGCTTCATCAGCGCCGCATCCTTCCAGGAAACCACGCGCGTGCTGACGGAAGCCGCCGTTCAGGGCAAGCGCGACAAGCTGGTGGGCCTGAAGGAAAACGTCATCGTGGGCCGCCTGATCCCGGCGGGCACGGGTGGCGCGACCATGCGGCTCAAGAAGATCGCCACCGATCGCGACAATGAGGTGATCGAGGCCCGCCGGGCCGAGGCCGAAGCCGCCGCCGCGCTGGAAGCCCCGGCGCCCGTGGAAGAGGTCATCGACGTGACCTTCCAGGAAGTCCCCGCCGAAGACTGAGGCGTGGCCTGAAAACCGAAAAGCCCGGCCCCGCGCCGGGCTTTTTCATACGGCATTTCGCTTGAATGTGATGTGTTATGCGGCTCGACAGCGGGGCTCTGCTGCGTCAATCTTCATCACCGGACAAAGGGGAATTCCGCGAATGCGCAAGGCCGTCAATCAGGGGCAGCGGATCAATATCCTGCGTCTGGTGATGCTGATCGCGCTGCCCGTCATCCTGCTGGTGCCGCCGGGCTTCGGCAGCACGGGCGCGGCCCATGAACTGATCGAAACCGCCGGGATGCTGCTGCTGTTTACGGGCGTTCTGGGGCGGCTCTGGTCGATCCTTTATGTCGGCGGCATCAAGAATGCCGAATTGATGACCGACGGCCCCTTTTCGATGACACGCAACCCGCTTTACTTTTTCTCGACCCTGGCGGCGACCGGGATCGGGCTGATGCTTGGGGCTTTCAGCTTCGCGCTGCTTCTGGGCGGCGTGATCGGGCTGGTGCTCTGGATCACGGCGAAACGCGAATCCGCCTTTCTGCGGCAGGAATTCGGCCCGGCTTATGATGCCTATGCCGCGCGGGTGCCGTTCTTTTTTCCCGATCCGCGCCTTTTCTCGGCTAAGGCCAGCCTGACCGTGCGCATCGCGCCCCTGCGCCGCAATCTGGCCGATGCCTTGGTTTTTCTGGCTTTTATTCCCTTCGTCGAATTGGTGGATGTGCTGAAAACGCAGCTTGGCTGGACGGGCTTTCAGCTGTGGTAGGGCAGGATTGAAACCGGCCTTGCTGATCCCTAGATTTACCCGATGCAGGGGGCCCGTCTCGCCGATTTCGGGATACGCGCCCTCGGGCTTGAAAGGAAGAACATGACCGATCTTACCCATTCGCATCCCGTGCTGCCGCTGCGCGATATCGTGGCGTTCCCGCATATGGTCGTGCCGCTTTTCGTCGGCCGCGACAAATCCGTGCGGGCGCTTGAAGCGGTCATGGCCGAGGATCGACCGATCCTGCTGGCCACCCAGAAAGATGCCGCCATTGACGAACCCACCGCCGAAGGGATCTACCGCATCGGCGTGCTGGCCAATGTGCTGCAACTGCTGAAACTGCCCGATGGCACCGTGAAAGTGCTGGTCGAGGGGCAGCGCCGCGTGGAAATCACGAAATTCATCGACAACCCCGATTATTTCGAGGCCGAGGCGACCCCCCTGATCGAAGAACAGGGCGACGCTGATACCGTTTCCGCGCTGAGTAACGCGGTCGCCGAAGAGTTCGAGAAATACGTCAAGATCCGCAAGAACATCCCCGATGAGGTCGTATCCTCGGTCGCCGAAACGACCGAGCCGGAACGCCTGGCCGATCTGGTTGCCGGCCATCTGGGCATCGATATCGCGCGCAAGCAGGAACTGCTGGAAACTCTGGTCGTGGCCGAGCGGCTTGAAAAGGTCTATGGGCTGATGCAGGGCGAAATGTCGGTGCTTCAGGTCGAGAAGAAGATCAAGTCGCGCGTCAAGACCCAGATGGAGAAGACGCAGCGCGAATACTACCTGAATGAGCAGATGAAGGCCATTCAGAAGGAACTTGGCGATGGCGAGGAAGGCTCGAACGAAATCTCCGAGCTTGAGGAAAAGATCGCCGCGACCAAATTCAGCAAGGAGGCCCGCGAAAAGGCGGAATCCGAACTGAAGAAGCTGAAGTCCATGTCGCCCATGTCGGCAGAAGCGACCGTCAGCCGCAACTATCTGGACTGGCTTCTGGCGCTGCCATGGGGCGTGAAGTCGCGCACCCGGAAGGATCTTGCCAAAGCCGAAGAGGTCCTGGACGCCGATCATTACGGTCTGGAAAAGGTCAAGGAACGCATCGTCGAATATCTGGCCGTGCAGGCGCGCAGCCAGAAGCTGAAAGGCCCGATCCTCAGCCTCGTCGGCCCGCCCGGTGTGGGGAAAACCTCGCTTGGCCGCTCGCTTGCCAAGGCGACGGGGCGCGAATTCATCCGCATCTCGCTTGGCGGTGTGCGCGATGAAAGCGAAATCCGTGGCCACCGGCGGACCTATATCGGCTCGATGCCCGGCAAGATCATTC
>JAUNTV010000390.1:2158-2541 GCA_030538515.1 Paracoccus sp. (in: a-proteobacteria) | reverse complement strand
GATCGGCCTTTTCGATGGCAAGCGCCTGTTCCAGATCGTCAATCTCGACGGCAAGCTGCGCGAGGCCCAACATGGTATGAACGGCGGCGGATATCTCGAAGTATTCGCGGATCATACCCGCCTCCACGATATCCAGCGCCTCAATCAGCGCGTGGCGGGCGTCAGCCAAGTTTTCCGCCGTCAGCGTGTCGGGGTCGGTCGCGTCCAGCGCCAGAACGATAAGGTCGCGGATTTCGCTCCGCACAGAAACCGCACAGTTATGCGTGAACTCATCGTGAACACAGCAGGTTTCGGATGCGCCGCTTTCGGTCGAATTGCCGTGTTTTTGGGGTGAATCGGTGTCTTGGTAAGGGAGAGGTCGAGAGTTCAAATCTCTCCAGCAG
>JAUNTV010000390.1:0-2148 GCA_030538515.1 Paracoccus sp. (in: a-proteobacteria) | reverse complement strand
TATGCAGCGATCGAACAGATTGACTGCAATACATCCGCGCATATTTAAGCAGGACTGCGCAGGGGTATGTGGCACAAAATTGGCACAAGATGTTCTGCCGCTGTTCACGGTTATATCTTGCCGAATCGCCCGACCGGCCACGGCGACAATAGCTATTCCGTCGTCAGCCGTTCACGCTGGATCAGATCGGCGGCGGATGCGGTCGCGACGGCATTGTCCCGTAGGAGCTTGGCAAGATCCCTCCATACGCCGGGGCGGGGCGAGCGATCACCGGCCACCCAATAATCTACGGTTCTATCTGACACGTCGAGCGCGTTAGCCAGATCGGTTTTCCACCGAGCGCCAAATAGCGCCTCCCCCGCCTGCGCAAGTAGCTCTGCATCCGTCATTTGCTGGCCTTTCCTGCTTTTCTCACAGATAGGCAATATTTTTTTCGCCTTCAAGCGAACTTTCTTCTTGCGTCTCGGCATGTGGTTCGCTATTTAGCGAACGCAGGGACCGAAATCGTTCGGCCCTACATCGGCAAGGAGGCCGCTATGACCAACAAGTTTGAAATCTCTGAAGCTGAGTATGAAGCCCAAGCCGCCGCTGTCACGGTCGCTGTCTGGGAGATTTGGGCGAACAAAGGCCTCGGCCTGAATGACGACGACCGCTATCAGACCGGACAATCGGCGACCGATGCAGTTGCCAACAGCTATACACTTGGCATCAGCCTTGCCGATTGGCAAGCGCGCGCTGGCTCGGTTGACCGGCAAAGCCTAATCGTCCCCTTGGCGCGGCCTGTTACGGGTCGCGCCTTTTGCTGTTGGAGACTACACATGCTGATCAGTCATGTGCTGAATGCCTATGAGGCCGACCGAGCGCGGATCGTGTCGGAGCCGCGCCATCTCATCTATACAACCCGCGCGACCCGCCGCCATTTGGGTCACCTGCCGGCAGCGGCATTTATGCAAGAGGTCGCAGATAATTTTGTCCGGCTGCGGTTGGCCGAGGGAGCGACCAACCCAACTTCAAGGCGCGACCTGACTGCTCTGATGAGCGCCCTGCGCCTCGCGGCCCGACGGGACGAAATCCCACCACCAGCGCAGAATCACGCTGCCACCTAAAAATCGACCTCGGCAGCGATTTCTGACGCCAGACGAGGCGTCTGGGCTGGTTACAGCCGCGAGCGAGCCGCGAACCCGACTTTTTATACTGATTGGGCTGGCAACAGGCGCGCGGCGTCAGGCTATTTGCGAATTGACCTGGGATCGGGTCGATTTAAAGCGCGGCCTGATTGATTTTCATGCGCCGCATCCCCGTGCCTGTCGGCGCAAGGGGCGGGAGGTTGTGCCCGTCGCACAACCTCTCGTTGATGCGCTGGCCGCCGCGCCGCGGTGATGGCTTGGTGGTAGGGCTGTCTGGGCCATCCGCTTACTACGGTTTTCGGCTGGCAGTCCGACGGGCGGGGTTGGGATCAGATGTGACGCCACACGTTATGCGCCACACCGCAGCCTCAACGATGGTCCGCGCGGTCCCGCTTTTGCTCGCCAGCAAAATGCTCGGCCAAGCGCCTGGATTGCATCCGGCACCGAGTCGCGCACATAGCTGATGGTCAGCCCGATCACCGCGTCCATCTGGCCAATAGACGTGGTGCGGGCCGCGCCTTTGATCTTCGCGAGTGCATATTCGACGCCTGTGTCCAGCGCCGATTGCAGGGCCTGAAGGTCCCGCGCCTCAATCTCGATGCGCCACCGGGCGGGCAGTATCCACGCCGACATTCGGACCGGTTGCCCGCTCGATCCCGCCGATGCAGCAGATCCCGATACTTGTAGCATTGTGGCCCGCCACATGCGCGCCCACTTTCGATTCCGGTCGCCCGCGCTCGATGGTGCCGTCACGCCGGATCACATAGTGATATCCCACGTCGCGCCAGCCGCGCTTGCGGTGCATCTCGCGGATTTCAGCCACGCCGATATCCTGATCGGGATAGGTGGCGCTGTAATGGTGGACGTTTTTTAGGATAGCTCGCATTCCGACCTCCTATTCAGGGTTTGACCCGCTCAAGCCGCAATTCGATGCGCGCAAGCAGGGTTTGGATGTTCCGCAGGTCTGACGATTGACCGGCCTGCGCAACTTCAACAGCGCGCAGAACGCACCCGCCGCCGA
>JAUNTV010000389.1 GCA_030538515.1 Paracoccus sp. (in: a-proteobacteria) | reverse complement strand
AGGAATGGATCAGCGACAAGACCCGTTTCGTCTGGGACGGGCTGCGCCGTCAGCGGCTGGACAAGCCCTATATCCGCGAAAACGGCCGCCTGCGCCCGGCAAGCTGGCCCGAGGCGCTTTCGGCGGCCGCGGCGGCGATGAAGGGCCGCAAGCTGGCGGCTCTGGTCGGTGATCTGGCCCCGGTCGAGGCCGCCTTCAGTCTGAAACAGCTGATCGAGGGGCTTGGCGGCAAGATCGAATGCCGCACCGATGGCGCGAAGCTGCCTGCGGGCAATCGTTCGGGTTATGTGGGCAATGCGGCGATCGCGGATATCGACACCGCCCGGATGATCCAGTTGATCGGCACCGATCCGCGCAGCGAAGCGCCGGTGCTGAACGCACGTATCCGGGCGGCATGGGCGCGCGGCGCAAAGATCGGGCTGGTCGGCAAGCCCGTCGATCTGACCTATGAATACGCTCATCTCGGCACGGATCGCGCGGCGCTGGAAAAGCTGGGCGCGCAGGACATCACCGGGGCCACGCAGGAAGCGCCCTCGGTGGTGATCGTCGGGCAGGGGGCCTTGACCGGCGCGGATGGCGCGGCCGTTCTGGGCCATGCCATGAAGCTGGCCGAGAATTCGAAATCGAAGCTGCTGGTGCTGCATACGGCGGCTGGCCGGGTCGGCGCGATGGATGTCGGTGCCGTGACCGAGGGCGGGGTTGATGCCGCGCTTGACGGGGCCGAGGTGATCTTCAACCTTGGCGCGGATGAGATCGAGATCGCGCCGGGCGCTTTCGTGATCTATCAGGGCAGCCATGGCGACCGGGGCGCGCATCGCGCCGATATCATCCTGCCCGCCGCCTGCTACACCGAGGAAAACGCGCTTTTCGTCAATACCGAGGGCCGCCCGCAGCTTGCCATGCGCGCCAATTTCGCCCCCGGAGACGCGCGCGAGAACTGGGCGATCCTGCGCGCGCTTTCGGCGGAACTGGGCCAGCCCCTGCCCTGGGACAGCCTTGCCGGGCTGCGCCGCGCGCTTGTTGCGGCGGTGCCGCATCTGGGCCAGCCCGATCACCTGCCGCAAAACGACTGGCAGCCGGTGGCAGTCGCGGCGCTTGACGCGGGTGATTTCGACAATGCGATCCGGGATTTCTACCTGACCAACCCGATCACCCGTGCCTCGCCCCTGATGGCCGAACTGTCGGCCTTGGCGCTGGCGCGGGCCTCGGGCGCGAAGATCGCGGCGGAATAGGGGCGTCGGGGTGGCATGCGGCAAGCATATATCATCGGGGCGGGCGTTATGACGGGGCTGGCTTTCGCGCTGGCTGGCTGCGGCGCGCCCCCGGATGGGGGGCTTGCCGAACCGCCACGCGCCAAGCCGGCCACGCTGCCGGTCAAGCTGGATGGCCCGACCGAGGATACCTCGATCCTGGCCGGTGTCTCGACCAAAAGCGGTGAGCTGCTGATCCTTGAAAACGACGGCTCGGTCACGCGCACGCGGGTTGATTCGACCCTTGGCCGCCAGACCCTGCGCCAGTCCGATGAGGTCATGTTCCGCCTGAGCGACGTGCTGGTCGAGGATCATTCGATCCCGGCTGGCGCATTGCCCGCGCCCCCCCGCGCGCAGGATATCGCGCTGGAGGAATTCGCCGCGCGCCGCCAGCCCGCGCTGCCCGCGCGCATCACCCGCGCCGCGCCCGAGGCATTTCTGGGCGGCACCGTCACCCCGATCACGCCGCCCGGCACCGAAAGCCGCCCCGCCGCCGAGCTGGTCTCGGTTCAGGTGCGCTTGCAGCAGGGGGTGGACGAAAGCACGGCCTTTGCCTATGCCACCTGCACATTGGCCGCCTGGTCAAAGACGACGAATACGCCCTATGCGCGCCATATCCGCACGATCTCGCGGCAGGAACGCGGGCAGGTGGTGGCGGAATCGATCTTTACCATGTCGCGCGCCGTGCCGATCGGCCTGCGGGTCATGGAACAAGAAAAGACCCTGCGCGATTGCGGGGCACATGGCATTCCTGCCCGCGTCGCGGCGGTCGGGCCTGTGAAAGGGACGGAATAAATGGCTGAATTCTGGGCATCCGGTTTGGGTCACGCCATCATCCTGCTGGCGCAGGGTCTGGCGATCATCGCCTTCGTGATGATCTCGCTGATCTTCATGGTTTACGGCGACCGCAAGATCTGGGCCGCCGTGCAGTTGCGGCGCGGGCCGAACGTGGTCGGGCCATGGGGGCTTTTGCAGACCTTCGCCGATGCGCTGAAATATGTGCTCAAGGAAATCGTCGTCCCGGCGGGGGCGGACAAGTTCGTGTTTTTCCTAGCGCCCTTTTTGTCGATGACACTGGCCCTTGTCGCCTTCGTGGCGATCCCCTTCGGGCCGGGCTGGGTCATGGCCAATATCAATGTGGGCGTGCTGTTCATCTTCGCGGTTTCCTCGCTTGAGGTTTACGGCGTGATCATGGGCGGTTGGGCATCGAACTCGAAATATCCCTTTCTCGCGGCGCTGCGCTCTGCCTCGCAGATGATCTCATACGAGGTCTCGATGGGGCTGATCATCATCGGGATCA